>JAIRMH010000337.1 GCA_031258835.1 Tannerella sp. | reverse complement strand
CGATCACCTCTTCCGTATTACGGTCGTTAACGATACGGTAGTGGTGGTAAAACTCCGCCGTCTGTTTGTCAAATACGCTGTCGAGGATGGCAAGAGCGTATACCGGTTGAAGCAAGTGATAGCGCTGGCTTTTTTCCAACTGCCTAACATAGGCTTTCGACGCATTGAAAACTAAACGGTTGGAAAAGGAACTGTTCCACAGCATCTGCATCTCTACGATAAACTGACGACCGTAGTTGTCCATGCAGCGGACGTCAACGATAGAGTTCTTCTTTGCCGGATTATCGGGCACCTGCTCTGACGGCAGGTACTCCAGACTTTCTATCCGCTGATCTGCCTTCAGAGGCATCAGAGCATTGAGGAAACTTTTCAGCAAATTGGGATGTTCGCCGAAGATTCGCTTGAATATCAAATCATTTTTAGGGTCTAAATATCGTGCCATGATGATTACTTTTTAAATTACTTTTAAGAATGATCCTGCAAATTTACATGAAATATGCTACAAAACTACATGATATTTTCGGATTTACAAGCGCATATTAAGTTTGCAGAGAAAAATTCTGAGGTCGACCGACAAAACTACATGAAAAAATCGGCTTTTCCATGCACGTGCGAAATGAAAAAAAGTTTTTTTACGGAGGAAAAGATTGGAGCGGCAGCGGAAGTATTTCCTTGCAGAATGAACGGGGGCTTATAGATGTAATTTATTGACAGCATACAAAAGTGATTTTAATGCCGACAAAAGTAAAGAAAATACTGCAAAATAGCAAATTAGCCTTTTTCCATTTTGCATGCACTTGGGGAATCGCACACGCTTGCAAAATCGCACGTACATGAAAAATTGCGGAATTTTCATGTACGTTTCCTCTGAAAAAAAACTTTTTCCATTCATGCACGTTTGGAAATCCGGAATTTTCATGTAGTTTTGTGGTCATTTTGGTAAATGTTTTTAGTAATGGCGAGAAAAGAAAAAAGCAGGCAAGGTTTGATTTATCGTTCTTTTCGTGCATATTTGCGTTTTGTGCATGAACGTTTTTTTTACCGGAAAGTCTATTGTACGGGGAAAGAAAATATACCTTCCGATGGCGTTCCCGTCCTGATTGTTTCGAATCACCAGAATTGTTTGAATGACCCATTGGGCGTTATTTTTACATTCAAAGACAGAAAGCCGAGTGTATTGACGCGTGCAGATGTTTTTGCCGTGCACTCGGTGATCCATATACTTTTGCGGAAGATGGGTTTGTTGCCTGCCTACCGTCTTAATTTTGAAGGCGAAGAGTCGCTGGGTAAGAATAAAGAAATATTTTATGTATCGGAGAAAGAACTTATAAGCGGCCGGACCATCTTGATGTATCCCGAAGGCGGGCATCAGGATAAGCGTTGGCTTGGGGATTTTTCTTTAGGATATACGAAAATGGCTTTTGAAGCGGCGGAACTTGATGATTTCCGAACGGAGATATTTATACTTCCCAGTTGTAATCATTATTCCGATTATTTTGATATTCAAAAGGATATGCTTATTAAATTCGGTATGCCGGTTTCGATAAAACCTTATTATGAACTTTATAAAAGCAAGCCCCGGACCGCCCAACGCAGGGTCAATGCGATTGTGAGGGAGCAAATTGCGAGCATGATGCTGAATATTACCGATCTTGACAATTACCGGGCGATAGATTTCCTGCGTAATACGTATGGACGGAAATATGCGAAGGAACATGGATATAGAGCCGATTATCTTCCGGACAAATTACTGTCCGACCGCACATTTTTCGAAGCTCTGGACGACGCGAAATCGAAGGATGAAGCATTTGTTCAACAGATATACGACGATGCGCTTCGATTGGAAGACGAGTTGGGGAAGTTGAATATAAGGGAGGAGCAATTTGACTGTATCCATGGATGGGGTATGATTGCCGTAGCAGTCGTTGCACAGTTGATATTATTGCCGTTATGGTTATTCACATTGTGGCCGAATATAATTGTTTACAGAGCGCCGGAGTTAGTTACGCGCCGTATGAATGATAAGATGTTTCGCAATTCGTTCCTTTTCGGAATGAGTGTGTTAATAACAATGCCGCTATTATATATCCTTTCTTTTGTTTTGGTTTGGATGTGTGTAAATGTTGCGGTTGCGGTTATTTACGTGTTGTTATTGCCGTATATGGGTATTTTTGCCTGGTATTATTGGAAAAGTGTCGTCAGGACGTTGCAGGATATACGTTTTCGTTGCGTTGCCGGCGGTTCGGATGTTGCCGGAACGCCCGACGCTTTCGACACAAAGAGGGGAACTGTGAAAGGAATCGGTAAAATAAATGAATTAAGGGTATTACGTACTATGATTTACGAAAGATTAAATAAAATATTAAAGTAACAGATGAGTAAAAGAGTTGTTATTACAGGAATGGGGATCTATTCCTGTTTGGGTAAAAACCTTGCGGAAGTTAGAGATTCGTTGTACAGTGGCCGTTCTGGTATTGTTTTCGACCCTGTCCGTAAGGAAATGGGATTTCGTTCGGCATTGACGGCTCATCTTGAAGTTCCTGATTTGAGGGGCGTATTAAGTAGGAATCAGCGTGTTTTTATGCCCGAACAGGCTAAGTACGCCTATGTGGCGACAGTTGAAGCGTTGGCGAATGCCGGGTTGGAGCAGGATTACCTCGACGCGCATGAAGTAGGGCTTTTTTACGGCAATGACAGTAGCGCCGATGCTGTCGTTAAAAGTGTAGATACGATGCGTGAGAAGAAAGACACGACGCTGATTGGTTCGGGGGCTATTTTTCAGTCGATGAATTCTACCGTCACAATGAATCTCTCCTGCCTGTTCAAACTTAAAGGGATGAATATGACTGTTTCGGCGGCTTGCGCGAGCGGCTCGCATGCTATCGGGTTAGGCGCTTTATTGATACGGAACGGATTACAGGAAATTGTCGTTTGTGGCGGGGCGCAGGAGGTTAATCCGTTTTCGATAGGTAGTTTTGACGGGATAAGCGCATTTTCGGTACGGGAAAATGAACCGGCGAAATCTTCGCGCCCTTTTGATAGAGACCGCGACGGATTAGTGCCCGGAGGCGGTGCTGCGACGGTGATTATTGAAGAATATGAATCTGCCGTAAAACGCGGAGCACCGATCTTGGCGGAAGTGTTGGGATACGGTTTTTCGTCGAATGGCGACCATATATCTGTGCCTAATGTGGATGGACCTGCCCGTTCGCTTCGTATGGCAATCCGCGAATCGGGTATTGATATACGCCGTATTGGATACGTCAATGCGCATGCTACGTCTACTCCTGTCGGGGATCGGAACGAAGCGCGTGCGATAGACTCCGTGTTCGGCGATTATAAGCCCGAAGTCACCTCCACCAAGTCGCAGACCGGACATGAAATGTGGATGGCCGGAGCGAGCGAAATAATATATTCTACGTTGATGATGAAAAATGATTTTATCGCTCCGAATCTGAATTTTGAAAACCCGGATGAAGCTTCCGAAAAATTAAATATCCCGGCTGAGCGTGTGAAGAAGCATTTTGATGTGTTTCTTTCCAATTCTTTCGGATTTGGAGGAACAAACTCTACGCTTATTATAAAGAATTTATAATTTCGAAATAAATAGACAGAAAATAGTCAATTGATGGAAAAACAAAAATTAATAGAGAAGATAAATGAAGTTTTAGCAGACGAATTTGAAGTGGACGTTCATGAAATAATGCCCGATGCGAACATAAAGAAAATACTGCAGCTCGACAGTCTGAGTCTCGTGGATATGGTTGCGTTGATTGAAGAAAATTTCAGCGTTAGTATTAAAGGCGCCGAAGTGGTGAATGTCCAAACTTTCGGCTCGTTGTATGAATTTGTTTATGACCGTATGAACAGGAAAAGTAATGGCGGAGATTAAAGAAGGAAGTGTTAAGATTAAGGAACTTATTCCGCAACGCGAACCGATTATCATGCTGGACGCATTTTACGGGGCGACCGAATCGGAAGCGGATACGGGACTCGTCGTCTCAAACGACAATCTGTTCTGTAACGATGGTATCTTTATGGAACCCGGACTGGTGGAGCATATTGCACAATCGGCTTCAGCTTTTGCCGGTTATAAGGCAAAAGCCGCAAACAAGCCGGCGCCGGTTGGTTACATAGCCGAGGTAAAAGGGTTTCGGATTCATTTTTTGCCGCATGCCGGCGACTGCTTGCGTACGCATATCCGTATCATTTCGGAAGTTCTTGGCGTCTCTTTGTTAACGGCCGAAACGAAAGTTGAGGAAGAAGTGGTTGCCCGGTGCCAGATGAAAATCTTTATTAAACCGTCATGATACTGAATATATGAAAGCCCTTCTCAATGATTATTTTAGGATAGACAGCCAGACGGCTGCAGACGATGCTGTATTATTCCGCGTGACATTGTTGCCGGGATATTGTGCTTATGCCGGTCATTTTCCCGGCAATCCCGTTTCACCGGGCGTATGTAATATTCAGATGATAAAAGAATGTGCCGTGCGACTGACCGGGCAACGTCTTTTTCTGGGTTATATCTCTCATTGTAAATGGTCTGCCGTTATTACGCCGCAAACTGCGCCTCATTTGCAGATTCGCATGCAATTATCCGAAGCGGATAATATATATAATGCTTGCGCAACCGTATACGACGACACGACGATATATATGAAATTTAAAGGCGAACTTACCCCTGTGGAATGACAATTTTCTTTATCAATATTTTTCGTTTTTTCCGGAGACGTAAGGCATTCCTTTATCTCTTGCTGCTTCTGTCGTTCGGATTATTTATATTCTTTGGGTTAAAACTCACATACGAAGAAGATATATCAAAATTATTGCCGTCGACGGATGGTACGAAAGCCGAAGGGCTGGTATTTTCGGAACTTAAGGTAAAAGATAAGATCTTTGTACAGTTGTTTTCTCGAAGCGGCGCTACGGATGCGGACATGTTGCTCGAAGCAAGCGATATGTTTGTCGATTCGCTGTTGGCGTATGACGAAGCGGAGGGTGATGTCGAAGACGTCCTGTATATGATAGAGGATGACGTGAAACGGCAGATGTTGTCGTATGTTATAGAAAATATCCCGCTCTTCTTAGATGTCGGTATTTATGCGAAAATAGATACGCTAACCGGCAAAGAAAATATATACAGGCAGATGAAGGCGAACCTGGAGAAAATATCTTCGCCGGAGGGTGGCGTGTATTACCGTATCATGCGTTATGATCCTGTTAATCTGCGTTCGGTACTTTTTGCCGGCGGCGAATCCGGCGTACATGGCGGAATCAATGGCGGTGGCGAATTTGATATGGCGAAAATGCTGGGAGAAAACTATTCCCTGTATGGCAATCATCTGTTTAACTCCGATACTGCGGTATCGCTTGTCTTTGTTTCGCCCGATTTCATATCATTCGATTCTAAAGCCGGCACACGGCTTGTGAATAAGATAGAACGTTGTATCAGACAGATAGAAACGGTTTATCCCGATGTTGAGGTGTTGTTTCATGGTCCTCCCGTCCAGAGTGTGTTCAATTCGAGGCAGATTAAACGGGATTTGGCTTTGACGATGGGGGTTTCGCTATTGTTTGCCTGCCTGTTGATAATGATTTGTTTTCGAAACAAATCGACATTGCCGATGTTGCTGTTACCAGTCGTTTACGGAGCTTTTTTTGCACTTGCATGCATGTTTTGGTTGCAGGGAATAATGTCTCTGATGGCGCTCGGTATTGGAGCCGTCGTTCTTGGGGTTGCATTGAGTTACTGCTTGCACGTCATTACGCATTATAAATATCTGACGGACCCGGAGCGCGTGTTGCATGATCAGGTCAAACCGGTGATACTTGGATGTCTTACTACGATTGGAGCGTTTATGGGGCTTATGCTGACGCAATCGGCGTTACTCCGCGATTTCGGGTTGTTTGCTTCGCTAGCCATGGCAGGGACGACGGTAGCCTGCCTGCTGTTTCTGCCCCATATCTTTTCTGCCGTTCGCAACCGTCGTTTCGAGCGGGCGTTTGACGGATTAGAGAAGATTAATTCATACCCGCTTGACCGCCAACCATGGTTGCTTGTTTTGATATTGATAGCGTTCATTATCGGTTTGTTTATGTCGCCGAAAGTTGAGTTTGACGCGAATCTGAGAAATATCGGATATCACGAACCGTCCGTGACGCGTTCGATGGAAATGTATGCCGATAAAATGTCGGGAGGACTGGCCGTCGGTAATTATGCCGCGACATCAGAAGATCTTGATTCGGCATTTATCTGTAATATAGAAGTTAGCCGTATATGCGACTCCCTGCAGGCCGCCGGCAAGATCCACCGTTATACCAAATCGTCGGTTATCTTATTGCCGGAAGCGGAACAGAAAAAACGAATATCGGCATGGAAAAACTATTGGACGAAAGAGCGTGTGGACGAATTGAAACGCAATGTGATTGAGATCGGTGAAGCCAATAAATTCAAGCCCGCGATGTTTGAGCCTTTTTTCGAAATGCTAACAAAAGATTATGCACCTTCTTCCGTTTATGAATCATCGGTTTTGCCCGGAGGACTGATGGCAAATATGATAGAACATTCCCGTGAGATGTATCTTGTCTATACCTCCGTGCAACTTGAACGGGAGAACATGGAAGAAGTGAACGGTATATTTGCCTCGCGACAAAATGTGATTGTCGTTGATCCGTTTTATTACACAACGAATATGGTCGAACTGATGCATGATGATTTTACGACCATCCTCGGCATATCGTCCCTCTTTGTGCTCTTGGTGTTGTTTGTTTCTTTCCGAAGTATACCGCTGGCTCTGGTTGCTTTCCTGCCGATGGGCATGAGTTGGTACATTGTACTTGGCGTTATGGCGATGTTGGGATTGCAGTTTAATCTTATCAATATTGTGATATCGACTTTTATATTCGGTATCGGAGTGGATTACAGTATTTTTGTGTTGGAAGGCCTGCTGGCGGATGTTCGGGGCGGGGACACAAAACTGCTGGCATATCATAAGACGGCTATCTTTTTATCTGCAGCAGTTTTGATTATAAGCATCTCGTCGCTTATGTTTGCCGAACATCCTGCGCTTTCTTCCATTGGAGTGGCGACGCTTGTCGGTATGACATCCACGATCCTGATAACGTATTCCGTACAGCCATTTATCTTTCGCCTGTTGATGAAGACGGGATATGCCGATGTTCTGCGGAAAAGAAATAGCAAAAAACAGTGGGCGGCATCCGGAAAACGTTCGGTGAAGTAAGGATCTGTCCGGTTAAAAATAATGATATAGAATGGAAAAGTATGATGTTGTAATAATCGGGAGCGGTTTAGGCGGCCTGCAATGCGGATATATCTTGTCCAGGCATGGTTTGAATGTGTGCGTGCTTGAGAAAAACGCCCGGCCGGGAGGATGCCTGCAGACCTTCCGCCGCGGAAAACATATTTTTGATACGGGATTTCATTATGTCGGCGGTTTGGACGAAGGCCAGCCGCTGCAAACGCTTTTCCGCTATTTCGGACTGATGAATTTACCCTGGCGCCGGATGGATGAAGACGGTTTCGACGAAATAATCCTGAATGGCAAATCCTGTATGTTTGCAAACGGTTACGAACGTTTTGCCGATACGTTGTCAGAACGTTTCCCGCATCAACGCGAAAATCTTAAAAGATATGCCGCTTTCTTGCAGAACGTGTCCGCGCATATTTTCGACAGTTTCGAAAAGAAAAATAAGGAAGATATATACGGGACGTCGCTGTTCGCAAAGTCGGCTTACGATTATCTGACCTCGGTAATAGATGATCCGTTGCTTCGTAACGTTCTTTCGGGAACGTCGCTTAAAATGGAACTTCATCCGCAGATATTACCCTTGTATACCTTTGCGCAGATAAACAGTTCTTTCATTCAAAGCGCTTGGCGACTGCAAGGGGGAGGGGCGCAGATAGCCGCTTCGCTAATCGGAAGTGTCGAGAAAAATGGCGGAACGGTACGAATGAATGGCGAAGTAACGCGCCTTATAGAAAAAAACGGTAAGATTGTCGCTGCAGAAATAAACGGCAGTTCCGCAGGCGGCATCCGAAGGGCGGAGTACACTTCAGCCAAAGCATGTGATGACGCGGAATGTTTGCATGGCGCTGATAACGGCGTGTGGCCGTCGGACGATTCGCGAAAGGAAGAGCTTGATGCGGAACGCATTGAAGCGGATTATTTTATTGCCGACATGCATCCGGCTTCCGTCCTGCCGTTGATTACCGAAAGCGCCGTTATCAGGAATATATACCGCAAGAGGATTAACAGTCTGAAGAATACATTTGGAATGTTTACGGCTAATATCGCATTGAGAGAAAATACCATGCCGTATCTGAACCGTAATATTTATGTGTATAAAACCGGAGAAAACGTATGGCAATATGCGGAATATAAGCCGGAACATGTAAATACTTGCGCATTGGTTTCGTTTCGGCATCCCGAAGATGGATCTTCATATACGCGTAACATTGATATTCTCATGCCGATGTATTGGCCGGAAGTCGAACAGTGGGCAGGTACAACGGTCGGGCATCGCGGCGACGATTACACTTTATTCAAAGAGCGAAAAATCAACGCATGCATTCATCTTGTTTCGGAATTTGTTCCCGGACTAAAAGACGTCCTTTCCGGCAGTAATGCGATTGAAAGAATTTATGCAAGCACCCCTCTCTCATATCGCGATTATACAGGCACGCCCTATGGTTCGGCTTACGGAATACGCAAGAATTGCGGACAACTGATGACGACTTTACTTTCTCCCCGTACACCCGAACCGAATTTATTCCTGACGGGACAGAATCTCAATCTTCACGGCGTACTGGGCGTCTCCATGACATCATTCTTCACTTGCGCCGAAATAACAGGCATGGATACGGCCACAGAAGGATTGTTTTGATACACATAAGGAAAATATATGAAAAACGTGAATTTTTCAATTGCATACGAATGAAAAAACGATTCCCCATGCGACGCTTAGAATGGACGATTTAATGCACCGTTTTCACAATACGGAATAATAAAACAAATAAACTTATTTTGTATTCCCCCCGGCTTACATTATCTTTGTAGCGTTATTTTAATGATTAATTATGAATATATTAGATTTGAGCGAACAGGAGATAATCCGTCGTAAGAGTTTGGAACAGTTGCGCAATATGGGTATAGACCCGTATCCGGCGGCGGAATATTCGGTAAATGCATATTCCGAAGAAATAAAAGAACATTTTAAAGATGAGGATGAAAAACGGTATGTCACGATTGCCGGACGTATCATGAGCCGCCGAATAATGGGGAAGGCTTCGTTCGTGGAATTGCAGGATTCTACAGGACGTATTCAGGTTTATGTGACGCGTGATAATATATGTCCTTCCGAAAGTAATTCGGAACTTTATAATATAGTGTTTAAAAAATTGCTTGATATAGGCGATTTTATCGGTATCAAAGGATATGTGTTTCGTACGCAGATGGGCGAGATCTCGATTCATGCGGAGGAGTTGACAGTGTTATCCAAATCGCTACGCCCGCTTCCTGTCGTTAAAGAGAAGGAGGGTATTGTGTACGACGGGTTTACGGATCCCGAACAGCGGTATCGCCGGCGATATGTAGATCTTATTGTGAACGACGAAGTAAAAGATATATTTATAAAACGGACAAAAGTTTATTCTTCCATAAGGGAATATTTTGATTCCAAAGGTTATGTAGAAGTAGAAACGCCGATATTACAGTCCATTCCCGGAGGTGCGGCCGCCCGCCCGTTTATCACTCATCATAATGCGCTTGATATTCCGCTGTATCTGCGTATTGCGAATGAATTATATTTGAAACGCCTCATTGTCGGAGGTTTTGAAGGCGTTTATGAATTTTCTAAAAATTTCCGTAATGAAGGCATGGACCGTACGCATAATCCTGAGTTTACGGCGATGGAGATTTATGTGGCTTATAAGGATTATAATTGGATGATGGACTTTACGGAGAAGATGATTGAGAAAGTCTGTATTGATGTGACCGGTACAAACGAGATTGCTATTGACGGAAAAAACATCGGTTTTAAGACGCCATTCAGACGCGTTACGATGATGGATGCAATCAAGGAATATACCGGTGTTGACATCGCCGGTATGGATGAAGCACAACTGCGGGATGTTTGTAAACGACTGAATATCGAAACCGATGAAACAATGGGTAAAGGTAAACTCATTGACGAGATATTTGGAGAGAAATGCGAGGCTAATTATATACAACCGACATTTATTATTGATTATCCGATTGAAATGTCGCCGCTGTGTAAACGTCATCGTCACAATCCCGATTTGACGGAGCGCTTTGAACTGATCGTCAACGGAAAAGAGTTGTGTAACGCTTATTCGGAACTGAATGACCCGGTCGACCAAATGGAGCGCTTTCAGGAACAGTTGCGATTGAGTGAGAAAGGGGACGATGAGGCTATGTTTATCGATATGGATTTTGTACGGGCGCTTGAATACGGCATGCCGCCTACGAGTGGCATGGGCATCGGTGTCGACCGTTTTGTTATGCTCCTGACTGGACAGACAACCATACAGGAAGTCCTGTTCTTTCCGCAGATGCGTCCTGAAAAAACCGTACAAAAGGATAAGGCGGAAAGATATGCGCTGTTGGGCGTGCCGGAAGAATGGGTTCCTGCATTACAGAAAGCCGGATATGTGACGGCGGATATGCTTGCAGGGGCGAATCCCCAGTTAGTGCGGCAATCGTTGTTCGAACTGAATAAGAAATATACGTTAGGATTAGAATTGCCTTCATTGCAGGATGTGGAATCTTGGACAAAGGAGACGGCAAATGAAAAATAGGAACGAAAATATGAAAATCTTTCCCGGAAAAATAGCTGTTATGGGTGGTGGAAGTTGGGCTACCGCCCTGGCGAAAATTATAATGTATTCGCAACCGGAGATAAACTGGTATATGCGCCGTCTTGATAGAATCGAGGATTTCAGGCGAATGAAACATAATCCGGCATATTTGTCGAGTATTACGTTCGATACATCCCGTATCCATTTTTATGATGATATTAACAGGGCGATAGAAAACTCGGATACGCTTATTTTTGCTACTCCCTCGCCGTATATTAAGGAGCATCTTAAAAAAGTGACGGCGTCGCTGGAAAACAAATATATCATATCGGCTATTAAAGGAATTGTGCCGGATGAAAACATGCTTGTAAATGATTATTTTTCGACGTATTACGGTGTGAATCCCAATAATATTATTGTAATAGCGGGCGCTTGTCATGCGGAGGAAATTGCGATGGAACATCTGTCGTACATTACGCTTGTGTGTAGGGATATCAGGAAAGCCGGCAAACTGTCGGAACATATTTTTAAAACCTCTTATCTCAACAGTTCCTGTAGCCGCGACATGGTTGGACTTGAATATGTTTCGGTGCTGAAAAATATCTATGCGATTATTGCCGGAATGTGTAACGGACTGAAATACGGCGATAATTTCCAAGCCGTATATATCCCGAATGCATTTAGCGAGATGATCCGTTTCCTGAACGCAGTGCATCCGGTAAAAAGAGATATCACCGCCGCCGCTTATCTCAGCGATTTACTTGTTACTTCTTATTCTATATTCAGCCGTAACCGCATGTTCGGCAAAATGATAGGGGAGGGAAACAGTGTCAATGCGGCTAAAGTAGAACTAGGAATGGTAGCCGAAGGTTATTATGCGACGAAATGTGTTTACGAGATAAATGAGCGGCAATATAAAGTGGATATGCCTATATTGAATGCGTTGTACGCCATTCTTTACGAACGAAAATCGCCCGCGGTGCAGATAAGGGGAATTACCGAAAATTTTAAATAACGGAATTGGTTGTGACGGTAATTACCTGTGTTTGGATTTGGTTGGACGGAAATGAATTTTATAACGAATATTATTAATTGTCAAATTATAAATAAATGGAATCTATTAGTTTAAACATCGACAAAACATTTAGCGTAATAACGAAAACGCAAGTGGACGCTTTTGAGGCCAAAGTGAATAAAGGAATGGAAATGTTGCATGAAGGAACAGGTAAAGGCAGTGATTTTCTTGGCTGGTTGCACCTCCCTTCATCTATCAATGAGACGGAGCTGAGAGATATTGAGGCGGCGGCAGCTAAACTTCGCGAATGTAAAGTCGTTGTTGTTATCGGTATAGGCGGCAGTTATCTCGGGACAAAAGCGGTGGTTGAAGCAATAAACAATAGTTTTGACTGGTTGCAGGCGAAACGTGAAAATCCCGTGATCGTATATGCCGGTCATAACATTGGTGAAGATTATCTTTCGGAATTGTCGGCTTTGCTTGATGATGCAGTGTTTGGTATTATTAATATTTCCAAATCGGGGACAACGACAGAGCCGGCAATTGCGTTCCGTGTGTTGAAAAAACTGCTTGAAAAGAACGCAGGGAAAGAGAAAGCCAAAGATTATATAGTAGCGGTTACGGATAAGGCACGCGGCGCATTGCGTACGCTGGCGGATAAGGAAGGCTATAAGACGTTTGTTATCCCTGATGATGTGGGCGGACGTTTTTCCGTGTTTACGCCGGTAGGATTGTTGCCGGTAGCCGTTGCCGGTATCAGTATTCGCGAATTAGTGAAAGGAGCCGTCGACATGGAAGAGGTTACGGACAAAAACGTCCCGTTTGTCGATAACATCGCTTCTATCTATGCCGCTACCCGTAATGCGCTTTATGAGAATGGAAAGAAAATCGAAATTCTGGCGAACTTCCACCCTAAAATGCATTATATCGGTGAATGGTGGAAACAGTTGTACGGCGAGAGTGAAGGGAAAGACGGGAAGGGTATTTTCCCTGCATCCGTCGACTTTACGACCGATCTTCATTCGATGGGACAATGGATACAGGAAGGCGAACGCATTATTTTCGAAACGGTTATTTCCGTGGAAAACCCTGACGCAAAACTTACGGTGCCCGTCGATGAAACAGACTTGGACGGACTGAATTATCTTGCCGGTAAACGTGTCGACGAAGTGAATAAAATGGCGGAACTCGGAACGCAGTTAGCTCATGTCGATGGCGGCGTTCCCAATATTAAAATCACATTGCCGGCGCTGAACGCTTATTATATCGGTCAGCTATTTTATTTTTTCGAAAAAGCATGTGGCTTAAGCGGATATATACTCGGCGTGAATCCGTTTAACCAGCCTGGCGTCGAAGCCTATAAGAAGAATATGTTTGCGCTCCTGAATAAGCCCGGTTATGAAAAAGAAAGCGAAGCAATAAAGGCAAAATTGTAAGTTTTCCTACATGCCAAATGACGGAAGATGCAAGCGTTTGCACAGAGAAAAAAACGTTCTCCGTTTGGCGGTAAAAAAGAAAACATCTATCTTTGGAATCTGATTTATAAACGAATAAAACAAGAAGCATATGGCTCATTATTTAGACCCGAAAAACGATTTCATATTCAAGCGTATATTCGGTGAACATCCGGATCTGCTCATCAGTTTTCTAAACGCCCTGATGCCATTGGAGCCGGGCAAAGTGATAGAAAGCGTGGAATACCTGTCCAACGAAATGGTACCGGAGAATCCGGTAAAGAAATTTTCCATCGTAGACGTCCGTTGCCGTGACAACTACGGTCGTCAGTTCATCGTAGAGATGCAGATGGAGTGGAGCAGTTTCTTTTGCAGCCGCCTGTTGTTCAACACCTCCAAAGCTTATGTTCGCCAGTTGCGCCGCGGCGAAAATTTCCTTGAATTACAGCCCGTCTACGGACTGGGCATCATCAACGAAGATTTCGACGGCGAGACGCCGGAGTTTTATCACCATTACCAGATCACAAACCGTCAGAACACCCGCGAAGTGATCAAAGGGATGGAGCTTGTGCTGGTAGAGTTGCCGAAATTTCAGCCGAAAAAATGGTCTGACCGCAGGATGGCTGTACTGTGGCTGCGATTCCTGAAAGAAGTTGAAGACCGGACGAAAAACGTATCGGAAGATCTGCTTTCCGACCGGAACATCCGCAAGGCATTAGACATCTGCGAGGAGAGCGGCTTTACGGATGAAGAACTGATCCTTTACGAATACTACTGGGATGCCATCAGCACGGAAAAAGCCGCTCTGTCTACCAGTCACGAAGAAGGGAAAGCGGAAGGATTAGCGGAAGGCGAAGCTATCGGATTGGCGAAAGGATTAGCGAAAGAAAAAGCGGAAATGGCCATCCGTTGTGCCGAAAGAGGCATGTCGGCGGCAGAAATTGCCGAACTGACAGCGCTCTCTCTCGAAGAAATTCACCTTATTTTGAAGCAAAACTCCGTTTAAACTCATGGATGGGGATTTGCAGGCAGACAGCACAAAACCTTTCGACAAAACGGCTATCAAACCGGTTATGCGTTGCTCGATTCAGAACAGAGTCCCCATCGGCGCCGGAGACAGGCCGAAATCGGACGTTTACGCCGGATGTAACCGTTCCGGCCAATACGGAAGCGACCGTCGTGACGCCGTTCGGCGGCAAAACGTACAGCGTCGGCTCCGATTGATGCCGTTTCAGCGCAAACTATATAAATGATATTTTAAAACTTAAATAATAAAACGAATCATAATGAAAAAAGAGAAACTTGGAAAATCGGACATTGACGTATCTGTCATGACCGTTGGTTGCTGGCCGTTCGGCGGCGGCGAATACTGGGGCGAACAGTCGCAGAAAGATGTAGACAGCGTGGTGCATGCCGCCCTCGACCTTGGAGTGAACACGTTCGACACGGCGGAGATGTACAACAACGGCGAGAGCGAACGTTCGCTGGGCCTCGCGCTGAAAGGACGGCGGGACGAGGCGGTGGTCATCTCGAAAATAGGCCCGTCGAATTGCCGGCAGGTGCGCCGGCATTGCATCGAAAGCCTCCGTCGGCTCGGCATGGACTATTTAGACGTATACATGCTTCACTGGCCGATTAATAAGTTAGCCGTCGAGCACTTCACGTCCGATCCGACGATCATCGCATCGCCGCCGACGGTCGAGGAAGCCTACGCTCAACTCGACGACCTGAGAAAGGAAGGGCTGATCCGTTCCATCGGGATGAGCAACTTCGGTCGCCGGCAGATGGAAGAGGTCGTGCGCACCGGCGTGCAGGTGGACGTCAACGAGATGTCGTATAACATCGTCTCGCGCGCTATTGAGGCTGAAATAGCCCCGTACTGCATGAAAAATAATATCAGTATCATCGGCTCAATGGGGTTGCAGCAGGGGTTGCTGGCCGGGATTTACAAAATACCCGACGACGTTCCCCCGCATCAGGCACATTCGCGCCACTATCCCGATTTCCGCGGTAAGGGGACTTCCCGTCACGGCGAAGCCGGCGCAGAAAAGGAACTCTTCGAGGTGGTCGACCGCCTGCGGGAGATTGCCGACGAACTATGCGTACACATTGCCCAGTTGTCCATCGCCTGGATACTGAAGAAGCCGTTCATGGCCTCCACATTAGTCGGTTCGCGCAATATCCACGAACTTAAAATGAACATCGAAGCCTGCTCGCTGGAAATTACCGACGAAGTCGAAGCGTTGATTGACGAAATCAGTCAGCCGCTGCTGGACATACTCGGAAACAATCCCGATTACTACGAACATTCGTCGAAAAGCCGGATTTATTA
>JAIRMH010000328.1 GCA_031258835.1 Tannerella sp. | reverse complement strand
GAAATCGACTATCTGGACAAAACCTACAATGCTTCCATAGAGTATTTTCAATACATGCCGCTTGATTACCGGATAAGTTCCGTTCATTTTCTGCCGCGTAAAGATCCTCTAGCGGAGGAAAATATGGTGTGTATTGATGGTAGCTATCAGGATTTTGAAGAGGCCGTCAAGCTGCATTATGATGGGAGTATCCGGCGTATGACCGAGCATTTCTTTGAATCATCCATGTATATGGTCGAAGCTGGAGGGTTTGATATTGTCGGGCATGTCGACAAGATTTACATGAACGCAAGCCGGTATCCTGGTTTCGATATGCGGGCCGAATGGTACCGGAAAGTGTTCTTTGAGTTGCTTGATTTTATCGCCGAAAAGGAACTTATTGTCGAAGTAAACAGTAAAAATAAAACCGGAAAAGGACAAACTTATCCGCATATCAGTTCGTATAAGGAATTAAGAAAACGTCGTATACCGGTGGTGGTCAATTCGGATTGCCACTTTCCCGATCTGGTAAACGACGGACGGAATGAAACCCTGGATCTGCTGAAAGATGCCGGCTATCGTACAACACGCGAGCCGATGAACGGGAAATGGGAGGATATTGATATATGATCCGTCGAACGATGCTTACGTTAAATTAATAAAAATAATGCTTTTGTTTAAACCTATAACCGTAGAAGATAAGAAAGCGATTACGGCGTTTACGCTTCCGGGAGATCTTCCAAATTGTGACTATGCCTTTGCGAATATGTGTAGCTGGAGTTTTTTATATGAGAGTGAATATGCCGTTATGGACGGCTTTCTATTTGTACGCTTTTATGTGGAGGAAAAAGGGAAAAAGCACCTGGCATATATGTTTCCCGCCGGTAACGGCGACCTGAAAAAGGCAATTACACTACTTGAAAAGGATGCCGAAGAAATGGAATGTACGCTGTTGATACTTGGTGTGACGCCTGACTCGAAGCGTAAATTAAATACTCTCTTTCCCGATAGTTTCACCTATATCATGGAACGAGACTATTTTGATTATATCTATCTGCGTGAAGATCTAGCTACACTCAAAGGTAAGAAATTTCAGCCGAAACGAAATCACATTAATAAATTCAAGAAACATTATGAATATACCTACGTGCCCGTCACACCTGACGTTGTTTGCCGGTGCATGGAGGTCGAGCGGATCTGGTGTAAGGCGAACATGGACGGAAAGGATCAGCGCGACCTTGCTCACGAAAATAGTTCTATGTCTTTCGCCCTGCGACATTTTGAAGAACTTGGATTGTCAGGCGGAGCTATCCTCGTCGACGGTAAAATAATCGCATTCACCTACGGCTCGCCAATAAACCACAGGACATTCGGCATTCATGTCGAAAAGGCTGATGTCCACTATGAAGGTGTATTCAGTGTGATCAATCAGGAGTTTGCCTTCCGGATTCCACCACAGTATACTTACATAAACCGGGAAGAGGATCTGGGATTACCGGGGCTTCGCAAGTCCAAGCTTTCTTATAACCCCGTCCTGATTCTTGAGAAAAATTCGGCCGTCAAAAGACGGTAGATTACTATGCACAGTGATACGCAACATCCCCTGTCTGACGACAGGCATGAAATTATGGCTTTGTGGCAGGAGACGTTCCGGGATTCCGACGCGTTTGTTGATTTGTTCTTCCACCGCGTTTTCAAGCCTGAAAATACACTCGTTGTGAAACGCAACAACCGGATTATTTCTGCATTACAGATGATACCCTGTGAAGTAAAAGTGGCCGACAGTATTCTTTCTTCAGCTTATGTGTGCGGCGTTTGTACTCTCCCTACGGAACGCGGAAAAGGAATCATGCACAGGCTAATGGCGGACGCGATGAACGTGATGAGACGGAAAGGCTATATATTGTCAGTCTTAATACCTGCTGAATCATGGCTGTTTGACTTCTACCGGAAGTTTGGCTATATATATCCGGTAAGTTATACGACGGAATTTTATTCTCCCAAAGATAGCTCTATGAGTGCCGAAGTTTCCGGCTACACATTTACACTATGTACTGCAGAGAATGGTTTTCCGTATTTCGACCGGAAACAGCGCGAACGCCGGTGCGCCGTACTGCACAATGTTTATGATTTTGAAACTATCCTCCGTGATTTAATCTGTGACCACGGATCTACATGGATCGCACTTAAGGAAAATAAGCCGGCCGGCATAGCCTTCGCAAAGTTAGAATCGGGAAGTATGATTCGTATAAAAGAAATGTTATACGACGACCCGCCGGCGAAAAAAGCCCTCGTTGACCACCTGCTCCATCTATATCATGCACAGACAGCCAAAATCCACCTACCGTTCAAGCCGGGAAAAAGCATAATATCCGTCAACCTGCAAATAGAGTCTTACGGGCTTGCCTGTGCGCTCGACAAACAGAACCGCGAGATTGCAGATTTGTACATGTCTCTAATGCTTGATTGATAACGTAACGATCCGACGGAAAGAACAAATCATCCTACCCGCTCGACAGAAACGGCAGAGTAATTTTCCGGCGAAGCGGACAGCCGGTGATAAACGCCGGAAAACAAGTCGTAAGTATTACTGAGATATGATCCGGAGGTTCATTTACGTTAAATCATACGTCGCAAATATGAATACATTTTTCTAATGAAGTAATTTTATCGGGCTGCTTCGGAACAAATTCCTGCCCGACAAAGCCTTTGTATCCCGTCTCGACAAGAGCACGCATAATCGCAGGGTAATAAAGCTCCTGTGTTTCGTCGATTTCAGCACGACCCGGATTTCCTCCGGTATGTATATGGGAAAAATAGGAATAGTATTTCCGGATATGTTCAATAATATTTCCTTCCATGATCTGCATGTGATAAATATCATACAGCAATTTAAAATTAGCGGATCCGACCCGCCGGCACAGTTCTACGCCCCATACCGTATGATCACACAGATAATCTTTGTGACCGACACTGTTTAGAAGCTCCATCGTCAGCACCACATTATGCTTTTCCGCAATAGGAGTAATCCGCCTGAGTCCTTTTTCACAGTTTTCCCAACCTTGCAAATCCGTAACGCCATTGCGTTTTCCGGAAAAACAGATCAGATTTGTCAGTCCGGCTTCCGCTACCATTGGGATCACCTGTTCATAACTTGCAATCAACTCATCGTGCAGTTTCGGATCATTAAATCCGCGATCAATCCCCAAGCCTGCTCCCTGCGCCATCGCAACGGTCAACCCATGGGATTGAACAACCGGCCAGTCTTTCGGATCAAGCAATTCAACCGATTCGATTCCGATATTCTTACAGATTACACAAAATTCATCTAACGGATGATCCCCAAAACACCACTTACTCACCGAATGCCGGATATTTCCTTTAAGCGGTTCCTTCCCGTCTTTTTTCTTCTTTTCAGACAGATCTACTACAGCAGACAGATTATTAGTCGCCAGCGCCGCGCCTCCCATTAACGCTGTTTTCAGAGCCGTTCTTCTTGATATAGACTTCATAGACATAACTATAATTTAAAAATTTATTCTAACCGCAAATATAGGATATTAACAAGAATAAAAAAAATCGCCGGAAAACAAAATTCCGATGTTTCTTTTATCTTATTATACCCGTTGTGCATTTAAAAAAAAGATAAAAAGATTGTTCATTTGACAAAAAAGTCGTATATTTGATTGTTATTCAATCAACTAAACATAATGAACAATTTGGTGCAAAATTACAAAATAATTCTCAAAGAATTGACAAAAACTTGCTCGCATATTGAAAATTTTTCGCAAGTCAGGCAACCCAAGTTGTCTAATCTCGAACTTTCCGCCCTCAACATTACGGCAGAATATATGTCGTATAACTCCGAAAATCATTTATTCAGGATTATACAAGGTACTGAACTCGATGGCAAAATCTCGCGAACGCTTTACAATCGCCGGCGGCGAAAACTTGCCGCTTACACCGAAACTATCCGCCAGTGTTTGAGCCAAAAGTTTGCCCATTTGAGCAACCTGTTTATCGTCGATTCGACCCCTGTCAAAATTTGCGAATACAGCCGTGCAAAACGTTCAAACATTTGTGCAACAGACACGATTCAGCCTGGATTTGGCTACTGTCCGGCGCAAAAAAACATTATTTCGGCTATAAATTGCACATGGTTTGCGACGAAAATGCAGTGGTACATTCTTTCGATTTTACACCTGCCGATATTCACGATGTAAACTGTCTCAAAGATGTAAAATACAATTTGCAAAACTGCGAACTTATCGGCGATAGAGGCTATATAAGCGCTGATTATCAGCGCGATTTGTTTGATTACGGACAAATAAAACTGGTATTGTTAAATTAGTATACATAGTTCTACATTAAGTTTCAGAAACAATAAATTCAGCGATATTTCCATCATGTATTGCGATTTACTGTAGCATTTTGTCTTTCTCTTAAAACGGGC
>JAIRMH010000310.1 GCA_031258835.1 Tannerella sp. | reverse complement strand
TATAGAATTTTCCGATTCGCTGGATGAATATTGGTCAGGAAAATTTAAGGTATAAGCGTTATGAAATTCCCATTTTTCATGCAATTAGATGCAATGGACTGCGGACCATCTTGTCTGCGGATGATTGCCAAATATTATGGGAAAACTTTTTCCGTACAGCAGTTGCGTGAAAAATCATATATTCTCCGCACGGGTGTAAATTTGTTGGGACTTAGCGAAGCTGCTGAAAGCATTGGACTCAGGGCGACAGGTGTCCGAACCTCTATTGAAAGATTAAAAGAACAGGTAAAACTTCCCTGCATCATTCACTGGAATCAGGAACATTTTGTGGTATTATACAGGGTATGCAGGAAGAAGAACAAATGGTTTTTCCACATAGCCGATCCTGCCTACGGATTGTTGGTATACGAGGAAAGAGAATTTAAAAACTGCTGGATTACTACGGTACAGGATGGCGCAGAAAAAGGCGTGGCCATGTTATTGGAACCCACTCCGCAATTTTACGAGACCGAACCGCTTAAATATGAAAGCATATCTCTCTGGTTTCTGATGAATTACGTGAAGCCATACCGAAAAATGATTAACCAGTTAATTATAGGTTTGTTTCTCGGAAGTCTGTTGCAGCTAGTTCTTCCCTTTCTTACACAGTCTATCGTAGATCAAGGCATTGGGTATCGGAGATTGAATTTTATTCAACTGGTACTGATAGCTCAACTGGTGTTGGTTGTCAGCCGTACGCTCGTTGAAGTGATTCGGCGCACGATATTGTTGCATATCAGTACCCGTGTCAACGTGTCCCTAATATCTGATTTTCTGACTAAGTTGATGAAGCTGCCGATGCGATTTTTCGACAGTAAGTTGGCAGGCGACCTTATCCGGCGTATTGAAGACCACAAGCGTATTGAGACTTTCTTGACGCAATCTGTGTTAAGCATTTTGTTTGCTACCATTACTATAATAGTATTCGGTATTGTTCTGGCCGTTTATAACTTGAAGATATTCTTGCTTTTCCTCGTATTCAGTGTCCTATATGTAGGATGGGTAAAGTTGTTCATGAAAAAGCGGGAGGACTTGAATCGAAAGAATTTCGAACAAATGTCATTGCACCAAAATAATTTAATGCAATTGATTTATGGCATGCAAGACATCAAGTTGTTGGGTTGCGAAAAACAGAAACGCTGGGAGTGGGAAGGCATCCAAGCCTCCTTGTTCCGAATTGGTATAAAATCTCTAAATTTGGGTCAATGTCAACAGGTAGGTGCGGTACTCATTAACGAAGTGAAAAACATACTGATAACAGTGTCTTCCGCCATGACCGTATTGGATGGTGATATCACGCTGGGTGTCATGCTTTCCATACAGTATATCATAGGGCAGATGCAAGGGCCTGTCGAACAGTTTGTAAGCTTTATGCAACAGGAACAAGATGCCCGGTTGAGTTTGGAGCGATTGGGCGAGATACACGGACAGCCCGACGAAGAGCACAATGACTTGAATGATATAAGGGAAATTGGTCGAGGGGAGGCTATTACGTTCAAAAACGTATCTTTCACCTACGGATCGCAGAAATCCAAGCGGGTTATCCAGAATCTTTCCTTAGAAATACCTTTCGGAAAAACGACCGCTATTGTAGGTCTTAGTGGTAGTGGAAAAACGACTCTGATAAAACTGATGCTCGGTTTTTATCCCCCGACAGAGGGTGATGTCTTGCTGGGAAACAATTCTCTTAAACATGTCAGTTTTAGGGAATGGAGGAAGCATTGCGGTGTGGTGATGCAGGAGGGGTATATTTTCAATGATACCATTGCCCGCAACATAGCCGCCGGCGAAGACGAAATCGACAGGGACCGCCTGCTGTATGCCGTAACGGTTGCCAATATTCGAGAGTATATCGAGTCCCTGCCCCTGAAGTACAACACCAAAATAGGAAATGACGGCAACGGGCTAAGTCAGGGACAAAAACAGCGCATGCTGATAGCGAGGGCAGTATACAAAAATCCGAAATTTATCTTTTTTGACGAAGCCACCAATGCACTCGACGCACGCAACGAACGGGTAATCATGGACAATCTGGCAACGTTCTTTCAGGGTCGTACGGTAGTGGTGGTTGCCCACCGGTTGAGTACGGTAAAAAATGCAGACCGGATTGTGGTTCTTCATAACGGAGAAATAGCAGAAATCGGAACGCACGCAGAACTGACTGCCCGACAGGGAGTCTACTATACTTTAGTTAAAAATCAACTGGAACTTGGAAACTGAATTCTTTAACCTTTGAATTGGCTTATGACAAAAGAAAATATTTCAGCGGAAGAAAAAATCGAACTGCATCATCCCTCCATGGAAGAAATAATGGGCGCTCCGCCGGCAGCGGGAATTGCAGCGGGCAGCGGAACTGTTCTGGCAATACTCCTGGCACTGCTGGCAAGTTCCATATTTATTACCGTTCCCGACACAATCCGGACAAATGCCATTATTTACGGGAACAGTCCCGTATCTGTTTTGACGGCGCCGGAATCCGGCCGGCCTGTTTTTGCAAACGGCGGATTTTCGGACAGCGCCGTTCACGAAGGTGATACGCTTCTGATTATCCGAAAATTCATGAGTGACGAACAGATTCCGGTAACGGCGGCAACAGGCGGATTCTTTGAAATAAACCCTGTCTTACGGTACCGGAAAAGTGTGTACAGGAATGACACCGTCGGATATGTCTGGGATATGGAACCGGCTCCCGTGGTCTGTACGGTACAGCTTTCAGGGTCTGACGCCCGAAAGATACAGGCCGGCCGGAAGATTCGCCTTTATCCGGAACCGGGAGAGTTTATGCACTGTATTGAAACGGAAGTAAAAGAGAAATTCGATTTGCCTTCGGGAGGCCGGGTACAAATCATTGCCGTACTGTCCGGTACGGCGGGAAATACTTTCCGCGGAACGACGGAAGTTTCCGCGGATATTGAAACGGGGAAAAAGAGCCTGTTCGGACAACTGGTAAATCCGTTCAGGGGACTGCAAAAATAAATGGCAGTGGTATAAATCAGTTGACGTCCTATTATAAACAGTCGGTTACAAGGTTTATATGCTGCCATATCATACAATATATGGCACTGCCTGAATTTCTCCCTGTGAGAAATCGGAATAAATCCAAAATCCAATTGTTAATTCAAGACGTTCTGAAAAATCCATATATTTTATTATATTGCTGTCCGCTAAACTTAAAAACTGGACAAAGCACCAGTCCGAGATTCCGATAAAACGGCATTTCGGATTTGTTTTTGAAAAAGTAAGCCCCTACTCAAAATTGAGTGAATATTGTACGATTTTAGGTGATGATTTTGCGTATTCTTCGGATATGATTTGCCTCCCTCTGTCAGGATTTTCCATAAAAGCGACAAAATCTATGTAATACATCAGGGTTTGCCGCAGCATTGTTACGATTTGTGAGAAAGCACAGTTCCGTTTTATCTTTCGTTCCATAACCGTGCAGAGCAAATTGGCAATAAGCACCACCCAAGTTTGTATTTGAATAGCGTTTACGCTGTCGCCGTAGAAGAAATGCAGTTGAAAGTTCTGTTTGAGTTGCCTGTAAAGTGTTTCAATAGCCCAACGGCGGCGGTAAATTTCTCTTAAATCTTCTATTGAAAACTCAAAGTTATTGGTCAGCAGGACAACCGGTTGCTTTGAATTTTCCTCCCACTGCGACAACGCTATGTATGCTGCAATACAACCTGCTTTCTGTCGTTAAACGTTTTGAGAGTTACGAAAGTTTTGGTTCTCTCTTTCGGCAGGCAAAGACAGAATCGCTCGAACTAAATATTAAAGAACGTATTTATCATATTATCATTGAATTAATAACCAAAATTGCAAAATTTGCAGAGATAGACATCGATTTTTTATAAAACAAATTATTGCTGATAATGAACAGCTTACAAATTCACTAAATCTTGAAACATTATACAGAGCGGCTTAAGGGGAACTTGCGAAAGTTTAATTATTTATCGTCGTAATGCCCCGAAACGGACACGACATGAACCGTTACAATTTTTTCTTCGACAGTGTATCGAAGCCTGTTTTTTTTATCCAGTTTTCTCGACCACATTCCTTGAATGTATTTCATCTGTTCCGGCTGTCCCGTGCCTGTGTACGGATGCTCCTTCAACTCCAGCAGGACAGTTTCCAGTTTCTTGTAGGTTTGTGGCGCAGACTTCCGAAGTTGCAGGGCCTGTTTCAAGGCCTCCTTTG
>JAIRMH010000238.1 GCA_031258835.1 Tannerella sp. | reverse complement strand
AAAATCAGGCACGCCGTCGTCACGATCTCCCAAGAGGAACCTTTTCGTCGCCGCTTTCCATACGACTGTTTTATCCAGCTGTTCGTTAAACGCCCTGAAGTGCGATTCCGACGTTATTTGCTCAATCGTATGCGCAAAGTCAAAATAACGGGAATTCTCGTGTTCGTCTTTTATCAGTTGAAGTTTAATTGCTTTAGGGCGGTCATAACGTTGAACGGCATCTACGTCTAATGTCGTTTCATCAATGAGCGTCCCCTGCAGCGCAGCTTTTGTCGCGGCAGCAAGCGCTTCCAGCCCGTCCGTTTTTATCAAACTCAAAGTAGTAGAACAATACACGTTATTCTCCGGTATCGTAGCTATATGATCATAATAAGATTGTGCAAAACCCGACACAACCGATTTTATATCATTTTTCGTATCATACAGTCGCATGATTTCTTTTTTATACATTTCGGTAGTAAGCTGTCCATCCGAGCCTCCAAAGCCGGGGGATACGATTTCTGCCGATGAAGCCAAAACATATTCGGCCTTATTGCGCAATTCGTACATCGACATGACGTCAGCCATCAGGCACGCCTCAAGGATAATAAAATCAAACCGTTTATCCGGAATGGCAGCGGCAAAATCATCATATTCCATTTCATGTCTTACGCTTTCACCGTCGTCAATAACCAGTGAGCGGGGATAGCTAAGTGTTCCCTGGGGAAGCCATCCGCTCGCGTGCGAAAAGAAAAGCATTCCGTAACTGTCGGCAGGATAATCCGAAACTACTGTCTCTATGACGCGCCTCAACGTTTGCGGATCGGCCGAATTTTCTTTCCCATAATTCCGAAGCGTATCCAGCCCATAATATCCATTGTCGTCCTTATTCCCGTTTATATGAAACAAATATGCGCCGACATTTTTTTTATCCGCATAAATAATCATTTCACCCTTATTCGGAATCCAGCCTTGCCGTATCTGATTTATTTTCTGATCCACTTCGCCGGATAAATTACTGTCTCCTCCAATATAAAACAGGATATTTCGTTTCGGATAGATTTCCAGATAACAGACTGTATTCTGCTTACCTTTCGACGAATATGTATATATCGTCGCCGCTCCTTTACCGACAGCCGTCACCAAACCAGCAGAAGATACTGTCGCCACCGAAGGATTATCGCTAGCCCACTCCACATTTTTCGATGGTGCCGTAAGTTGAATACTATATCCCAAATGCATTTCTATCGTAGCGATTTCTATCTCCGGCTCTACACTTTCATAAATGCAAGAGAAAAATAGAGGTGTCATCATTATCCGGCATAATAATAAAAGTACCCCGCTAATATATTTTTCATAATGCGTTCGTATCATTTCCATTCAATTTTACCCTATAAATACAATTAATGTTGCAAATGTACATGAAATTTTCGACATTCCATACAGATTGATAAAAATGTCGCTTCACCGTTCATCATCCCTCACACGAGCATACTCAGATTAACCCGCTTACGCACTTCGTCGACCTCCAGCACTTTCACCGAAACATGCTGATTAACAGACGCTATTTCCGTAGGGTCGCCGACGTAACGGTCTACCATTTGCGATATATGCACCAGACCGCTCTCTTTTATCCCTATATCGACGAAAGCGCCGAACTTGGTGACATTCGTTATAATTCCCGGCAATATCATCCCTTCGCGCAAATCGCTTAATGTTTTTACCGAGGGATCAAATTCAAACATTTTGATTGTTTCACGCGGGTCGCGACCGGGCTTGCCTAGTTCTGCCATAATATCCTGAAGTGTCGGGAGGCCTGCTGTCTCCGTTATATAACGATCGAGGACTATCTTTTTACGTAACGATTCATCGGCGAGCAAATCCGAGACGCTACAGTCCAAATCTTTCGCCATACGCTCCACTACGTCATAACTTTCAGGATGAACGGCAGAATTATCAAGAGGGTTTTCCGCCCCCTGAATACGAAGAAATCCCGCACTCTGTTCAAATGATCTGACGCCCATCTTCGGTACATCCAACAAAGACCGACGGGAGCGGAACATGCCATGTTCAGTTCTGTAATTCACGATGTTTTGCGCCAGTACGCTCCCTATCCCCGACACATATGTCAGGATATATTTGCTTGCCGTGTTAACGTTCACTCCTACGCGATTCACGCACATCTCAACGGTGCGGTCGAGCGCCTGCTTCAATGAAGATTGGTTTACATCATGCTGGTACTGTCCTACGCCTATCGACTTCGGATCTATCTTCACCAACTCGGCCAGCGGATCCATCAGCCGTCGTCCGAGAGAGACGGCGCCGCGAACGGTAACGTCATGCAGGGGAAATTCTTCACGCGCCGTCTTGGACGCGGAATATACACTCGCACCGCTCTCACTGACGCTGAATATCTGCACTTTGCGATCATACCGGATATTTTGCACAAACTGCTCCGTCTCACGCCCCGCCGTTCCATTTCCTACGGCAATAGCCTGTATGTCAAACTGCTCAACAAGATGAGCTATTTTCTTTATAGCGCCCGCGCGCTCCTGTCGCGGCGGATGTGGATAGATCGTTTCATTATGAAGCAGATTCCCCTGCTCATCAAGGCATACTACCTTGCAACCCGTACGGAATCCGGGGTCTATGCTCAGTATCCTTTTATGACCGAGTGGAGGAGAGAGCAATAACCTGCGTAGATTCTCCTCAAAAATATGGATCGCCTCCTTATCGGCTTTCTCTTTACTCAACGTAGCGAACTCCGTTTCGATAGAGGGTTTTAGCAGGCGTTTATAACTATCGGTCACCGCCATTCTCACCTGTTCTCCGGAATCGCTATCCACTTTTGCAAAAAACCTGTAAAGACGCTCCAGTACATGCTCTTCATCGGGAGATATCGTTACGCGCAGAAAACCTTCCGCTTCGCCGCGACGCATGGCAAGAAGGCGGTGCGATGATGTGCGGCGTAAAGGTTCGCTCATTCCGAAATAATCACGGTATTTGTCCCCCTCCTCTTCCTTTCCCTTTATCACACAACTCGATATAACGGCTTCACGTGCAAAAACAGAGCGGACGATATTACGCGCCGTCCTGTTCTCATTGACCCATTCGGCAATAATATCACGCGCACCGGCGAGTGCGTCGTCAACAGTAGCCACCTCGTCGGACAAATAACGCTTTGCAACCTTGTTCAACACACAAGATACGGAGGTCTTTTCAGGGGACGCATCGCCGGACAAGCCGCTTCCTGTCTTCGTCTTCGTCTCCGCCTCTGCCTCTGCTTTTGCCTTCACCTCCGCTTCCGGCGACAAGCGTTGCGACATAATAATTTTAGCCAGCGGTTCCAGCCCCTTTTCACGCGCAATCTGCGCTCGCGTGCGACGTTTCGGTTTGTAGGGCAGATAGAGATCTTCCAATTCGGTCGCCAACCAGATCGCTTCTATCTGATCACGTAACTCATCCGTCATGTTCCCCTGTTTCTCTATGGTCGACAGAATCGTTTCTTTTCTCTTTTCTATTTCATGCAACCGTTTATATTCATCCGATATATCGGAAACTTTCACCTCGTCCAACCCTTCGGTACGCTCTTTCCTGTATCGACTGATAAAAGGGATCGTCGCGCCGTCGTTTAATAGCTGTAACGTATTTGACACCTGCCGTTCCGCTATCTGAAGTTTTTCGGCAATTAACGCCGGGATTTTACTGTTCATAATTTTAACCATTTTAGAGAGCACAAAAGTAAGAAAAAAGCTGCAATTTCGTTTGAGCGTTTAAAATATTGCTTTATTTTCACCATAAATTTTACCGGATATTTTTATCGGTCTGTGTGAAATGTCGAAAATTTCATGTACATTTGCCCCCATGAGTCAGCCGTTAGCAGAAAGATTACGCCCCAGAACGCTCGACGATTACATCGGACAAAAGCATCTTGTAGGTGAGAGCGCGGTATTGCGCCGGA
>JAIRMH010000234.1 GCA_031258835.1 Tannerella sp. | reverse complement strand
ACAACAACACGGAGAGGGCGTATATCCTGTTCCGATGCGCGAAGCGAATCCATGACAAAGATATGCTCCTTTTTCAGTAATTCTATTGCGGGAAGATTTTTTTGTAAGTTTAACGGCATGACGTCAAAAGATTTTGTTTGCAAAATTAAGAGGCGTTTATTCTTCAATATTCCTGTTATCTCTGAACGATCTGGAGGACATTGTCTTCCGGGTCGGTGAAGTTTCTGATCCGTCCGCCGCCGGCAGCCTCAAACTCTGCTCCTGCCCATGTTATACCAAGTTTGTCCAGCGCAGCCATTGCAGCATCTATATCGTTCACACGAAGAGCCAGGTGCGACCATCCAGGCGTATTAATCGTACGGTCGGGACGTTCCGTTTCATCTTTCGGCATCACCTCAATAAACGTTCCATCCGGAGCTTCGATGATATAAACAGGTTTGTCCGTTTTTGCAAACACTTTGTAACCTAACGTATCACAATACCATTTCGTCAGATTTTCCACGTCATCCGCAGCAATTGCCGGATGATCTATTCCAATAAATACATCTTTCATAAAAAATTGAAAATTAAGAATTAAAAAATTGAAAATCAAAAAAACTCATATTTAAACGTCCGCTTAACAATGGCTAAATCTTTATTTATCAAGCATTTAGTTTGTCAAGCATCTCATTTATCACGCTTTCATTTATCACGCTCTCGTTTATCAAGCTCTCATTTGTCACGCTTTCATTTGTCGAGCATCCCGTTTATCAACTTGCACATTTTTGCAAATTCGTCTTCGTTGTATAAACGGGTGAGCATGACGATACGTCCTTCGGCATCGACAATCACATTTCTTGTTATGCCGGCGTTACGTTCGGCATAGAGAGCAAAGACATCGCCGCCCGGATCAAGCGCCACCGGATATGTGACGCCTGTCTGTTTGATAAATTCCTGTACCTTATCAAGCGGTTCATCACGATCGATCCCCAACAGATAAAAATTGGGATTATCCTTATGTTTTTGCCATATATCACGTTCGATAAAAGGCATTTCTTTACGGCATACGCCGCACCAGCTTGCGGTAAACTGCAACATAAGCGTTTTTCCCCGCATATCGGATAGCTTAAAAGTTTCCCCGCTTGTAAGTCGAAGAGAAAAGTCCGGCGCCATATCTCCAACTTTAACAATATAGCCACGTTTGTCAGCAGTTTCCGCTTCTTCATTTGCCGGCGTCCGGCTCTCCGACAGGTTTTCAGGGATAGACGTTTTCGTCGCGACCTTTATATCCGCATCCCCCCCATCCTTATTCTCTTTATTACCGAAACAAGAGAATGATGACAAAAACATTGCCACAAACAAAAAATAATATTTTGCACTATAAATTTCGCCGGACATTTTTATCCGTCTGTGTGGAATGTCAAAAATTTCATGTACATTTGCACTCATAATACTTGTATTCAAACGATTTGAAGTGCAAAGATAATACAAGTTGAGCAAAAAGACAAAATAAAATTGACATAGGGGCGCGTATATCAGACACGCATCATTAGTTTTCCATTCTTTTCAGTTCTTCCAAATCTTTCTGTAATGAATCTATATTTTCCCGGAACATACGTTTGTATTCCCACCTGCCATAGACGATGCCAACGCCGGTTATTCCACATACAACCGCCCAAGTCCATGCCGGTATATTTTCAAATATTACCATTACGGCAAAAAGAGCGGCAATCAGGAAGCCGAAGAATACCCACGTTATCCGGTTGATTCTGGAATACCAGAGGCGATATTCTCTTGTGCGGTACATGTTTTCACTTACGGGAGCGGAAAAGTCTATTTTCTGCAGTTTTGTCAGACCGATAAAGCCTTCCACAGTTATAAATAGCAGGAACAGTATTACGACCGATGTAATGATGGTCATAGGCCGTCCGAAGCCGAAATAGGTGAGCTGTATCGCCAGTATATAAGCCACGGTTATCACTCCGGCCATCATGAGCGCCAATCCGAAATAACCGTAATTAATCATTTGTCCCAGCCGTTTGTTTGATTTGCCGAGCAGATTTTCTTTCCTTAGCGCCGTGTTCAGTATTTCTTGCCGGCGCAGATGTTCGTCGAGCGAACTCCATGTTTTTTTTAAGTCTTCTGTTTCCATTGTTTTGAATAAGTTTATTGATTGGACATTTGAACAAGTTTTTCCTTGGTGCGCTTGATTTTTATACCGACGTGGCTGACCGTTAATCCGGTAATGTCGGCTATTTCCTGATAACTCTTTTCGTCTAACCAGAACAGTATCAGGGAGCGTTCCAGTGGTGGAAGACGATAAATCAGGCGGTACATTTCACGAATGTCGTCGGTCATATCATCCGGTTCCAATAACGTATCGGGCACATCGTGTATAGGCACGGACGAGGGGCGGCTTTTCAACTTGCGCAATCCCGAAATGCAGGTGTTCAGCGTGATGCGATATATCCATGTGCTCGTTGCACATTCATTCCTGAATCGCGGCCAAGCCTCCCACAGGTTACAGATCACTTCCTGATATAGATCGTTCAGGGGATATTCCGGCGAAACGTAAAACGTACATATTTTGTAGATGACACGTTCGTTCGATCGGACTGTCGACATGAATTTTTCCGTTTCTTCTGTTTTCGATGCTTTCATTTGCGTATGTTTTTTGAACTATTAGTCGTTCAAAAGTGGTAAAAATTACAGGCGAGGGGCGTTTTAACAATTCACACATAAAACGGTTTGAACAATAAAAAAAAGCCCGCTCTTTTTACATGGAGCGGGCGCAGTCATATATCGTCAACCAGAGGCAATAATTCTTCTGCTCGCGCAAGTGCAGATTCACATTGCTCTTTTTACATGTTTTTCAGTTCTTTGAGCAACATCAGCAATGACGCATTCACTGTCCGTTGGATGTTCTGTTCGCGTATGGCGGTGAAATGATATTTTTCGGAGACGATCCTGTCTTTACCGGCGACGGCAATCCAGACCGTGCCGACGGGTTTTCCGGGAGCGCCTCCGCCTGGACCGGCTATGCCTGAGGTGGCGATGGCATAATCGCATCCCAATACCCGCAATGCGCCTTTTGCCATTTGCTCCACGACCTGCCGGCTAACGGCCCCATATTGTTCCAGATCGCTGCCGGATACTCCCAGCACATTACGTTTTACTTCATTTGCGTATGAAACGACACTTCCAAGGTAATAACCGGAACTTCCGGGCACGGAGGTGATCAGGGCGGCAATGGCGCCTCCGGTACAACTTTCGGCCGTACCGACCGTCAATCCCTTTGAACGCAACAAATCTCCTGCTAATATTTCAATATTCCTGTCTTCTTCGGCAATAATATTGCCGTTCAGTATTTCTTTTAACTGTCGTTGTAAGGAAGCGAGCGTTTCACCGGCTTTTTTTTCATCGTCGGCGTATGCCGACAGGCGTAAACGTATAACACCGGGCTGCGGAAGGTATGCCAGTTTTACAAATGGAGGCATGTTGTTTTCGAAATCCGCAAGTTTTATTGCAAGCATGGATTCCGCATAACCGGCGACCCAACAGGTTTGATGTTTTATGAATACATCCTGATGAAACTTCTTTCGAAGGCGGGGCAGCACTTCGTTCGACATCAGCCATTTCATTTCATGAGGTACGCCGGGCATCGAAACAAACACGCCGCCATCGTCTTCGAACCATGTACAGGGAGCTGTTCCCGTCTCGTTCCGAATGATGACGGCTTTATCCGGTACCATCGCCTGGTTTCGTGTCAGTTCATTCATCCGGTAGTTACGTTTCATGAAAATACGTTCTATATTTTCATACGTTTCTTCCGAAAAGTGCATGCCGGAATTAAAATAACGGCATAGCGCATGCACAGTTATATCATCTTTTGTAGGACCCAAACCTCCCGTAACAAGTACGATCGGCGCTCTGCGGCGGGCATCGTCGAACGCCTTCATAATATCATCCTCATCATCTCCGACCGTGATTTTACGCTGTACCACAAATCCGTTATCGTTTAATATTTCCGCCATCCATGCCGAATTTGTATCGACCACCTGACCGATCAGCAGTTCATCGCCTATCGTAATAATTTCAACCATCATAAATTTTATCTAATATTTGATTCTACCCTCGCATAAGGAATCGCATCCATCGGGCAAAATTCCTTATCCATATATTTATAGTATCCCGTAATCGCCACCATCGCGGCATTATCCGTCGTAAGCGCGTTAGGCAGGAGATGTATCTTCCAACCGAATCGCTCCGAATGGTCTATAAACGCGTCGCGTAAGCCGGAATTTGCCGAAACGCCGCCGGCCGCGGCAATTTCTTTTATATTCAAGTCTTTGGCTGCTTTACGCAATTTATCCATGAGAATGTCGATTATCGTCTTTTGCAACGATGCACACAAATCCGTTTTGTTCTGCTCTATGAAATGGGGATTTTCCTTCAGTGCGTCGCGCAGGGTATACAGGAAAGACGTCTTAAGTCCGCTGAAACTATAGTCGTATCCTGGAATTTGCGGTTTGCTGAACGCGAATGTCTGTTCATTTCCCTGATTCGCCAAACGGTTGACAACCGGTCCGCCGGGATATCCTAATCCCATCACTTTCGCGCACTTGTCAAAAGCTTCCCCCGCCGCATCATCAATCGTCCGGCCTATCACCTCCATATCATTGTACGCATTGACCTTTATTATCTGCGAATTACCTCCCGACACCAATAAACAGAGAAACGGATACTTCGGGCAATGATCGTCGTCAGGCGCTTGCTTTATGAAATGCGCCAGTACATGTGCTTGCAAGTGGTTTACTTCAATCATCGGGATACCCCATGCAACCGACAATCCTTTTGCGAATGACGTACCGACAAGTAGTGATCCGAGCAAACCGGGACCGCGCGTAAATGCAACGGCCGAAAGTTCCTGCCGCGTGATGTTAGCGCGTTTTATGGCTTCCGAGACGACGGGAACGATATTCTGTTGATGCGCTCTTGAGGCCAATTCCGGCACTACGCCGCCATAAGCCTCATGTACCGACTGCGAGGCGATGACGTTTGAAAGTAATACGCCATCGCGTATGACGGCACAGGATGTATCGTCGCACGATGATTCGATACCTATAATTGTTATGCTCATTGATTAATTTTTCTGCAAAATTAGCTAAAACGGAAGAATATTTCATCTCTTACGAAGAAAAAGTTGTTTTGTATTCCTCTACGATATTGATTATTTTTCATTTCATACGCTTGGAAAGCTCATGCTTTTCATGTAGTTTTGCACCCTGAAGTATAAAAATAATATTATGAACACAGCGAAATTACTTCTGCATTGCCCCGACAGAGCAGGTATAGTTGCCGATATAACAAATTTTATAAGTATAAATAACGGAAATATCATTTACCTTGACCAACATGTCGACCATGTTGAAAACATATTTTTCATGCGTATGGAATGGGATTTGGATAAATTTCTCATTCCGAATGAAAAGATAGAAGATTATTTCAACACTTTATATGCAAAGAAATATGACATTAGTTTCCGTCTCTATTTTTCCGATTATCAGCCGCGAATGGCGATTTTTGTTTCAAAAATGTCGCACTGTCTGTACGATATTTTGGCGCGTTATACGGCCGGCGAATGGAACGTAAAAATTCCGGTAATCATAAGCAATCATCTTGATATGCAGGATGTTGCAGAGCGTTTTGATATACCTTATTACGTATTCTCCATTACTAAAGAAAGCAAGGCGGATCAGGAAAAGAGAGAATTGGCAATACTCGAAAGACACAAAATTGATTTTATCGTACTTGCCCGGTATATGCAGATTATTTCGGAAGATATGATCAAAAAATACCCGAACAGGATCATCAATATTCATCATTCATTTCTTCCCGCTTTTGTCGGTGCCAAGCCTTATCATGCAGCTTTTAAGCGCGGGGTGAAAATCATCGGCGCCACAAGTCATTATGTGACAACGGAGCTTGATGCAGGCCCTATTATTGAACAGGATATTGTGCGCGTTACACATAAAGATACCGTCAGGGAACTGATCAACAAAGGAAAAGACCTTGAAAAGATTGTACTTTCACGCGCCGTACAAAAACATATCGAACGTAAAGTGCTGGCATATAAGAATAAAACTGTCATTTTTGAATAAAATTCTGACGGAACAAGTGTCGTCCGCCTCGCCAGGAATCATTTCTATGTGTCCGGCTAAACCGTTTGGGAAGAAAGTCCGTTCAGTGTCGTTCCGAATCATCTCATGCGTTCCGATCATCTCCCGTAAGTTCTTTTATGATTGCCTCTATATCGCATTGTTGCGACTGTTTTATAGCGACCGTTTCTGTCGAATCCTCATTATTATTCGAGTACGGAGGGCGATTGTTTTGGCTGGAATTTAAGACTGACACACTGTCGAACGAGCGATAGAAGAATCTCAATATACGTCTTACTCTATCCGAATGACGTTTATCGAGATGCAGTGTTTTGCGTACATACGTCAGCCAATCGGTATGCAAACAAAAACGTGCTTCTACCGTATATGCCTGTTTCAGATATAAAGCGAATATTCCCATAACGCCTTCGGTAGAACAAACAATTCGGTCATATTCGCCTTTTAAAAACAGGTTATGCAATTCGACAAAATTCGGCATATTGACCATCATATCTTTACGAACAGGTATGGCCATTTGAATCAAAGGTTTTAATACGATAAGATGTTCGTCGCTCCCGATATCGTTACTGCATACGACGATATCGATCGGCAAATCCCGTCGTTTGATATGTTCGTGCATTTGTTGTAAAAAGATAGATACATTATTCTTGCCTCCGTATGTATCCGTCATCCACAGGATTCTCTCAGGGTGTTCAAACTTCCCGAGGTTTTCTGAAAACCGTTTCAGAAAAGGACGGGTATTATATAAAACTTTTGCGCTGGTGAAATGAGCGGCAAGTATAAACAGAGACGCGAAAAACGGGAAAGATAAACCGTCTAAAAAGCCTGCAATATCCACACTTTCTTTATCATTCGATTTGCCAATGTAAGAGCGGATATTAGTCGGCAACTCCATTTCCGAAATAATATTGTTAAGCGATCTGTTCCAGTCTATATGATTTATTTTCGTCATCTTTTGTTCCAAACGTTTGGCTAAGATTTCATTTATACGGTTGTTGACAGACAAAAGCGATTCATAATAATCCATCACAAATGATTCTTTATTTTTATTATATAAAGACGACATGTTTGCGACGATATCGAATATCGGTTTATAATCGGAAGATACGAACAATCGTTTGTAGAAAGAGGGTTTTTTACCCATCATACATTCATAAAACAATTTGATGAAAGACATTGTTATTTTATGATTCTGCACTTCGCTGAAGATATTCGATGCAAATATAGCGATCGCTTTATCTGTGGTATTCCCATTGTGCAAAAATAACCTTATCATACCGGGATCTTTGAAATTCACGGCGATCTGGCATACATAGTTCAAAAACGCGAGGGTTAATTTTTCCGTATTCTGATGAGAACCGTATACCGCCAGATCACCTTTTTTGATCGCTTCCAAAACTAACTGCGACCGTGGGACGGAATTATCCAAGCGTCGTTGAAGATCGGGAATATAGGCATAAACGCCGGTCATTCCCGAAAAAATCCCCATATGACTGTCCGAACCGCCGGTCAGAATCTTTTTGTAGGGATGACTGCAATATTGTGTAAGCTCTATATCATATTGTTTTGAAAAACGGGTCAACGTTTCTTCGTCCGACTGACGAATCCATTCCTTTACAAGGATATTCTGCCACGTATCCCTTTGTCCGTTCAGACATTCAAAACGTTCAAAAAGTAGAAGCATCTTATTAAAGAAATCTTGCGACGGCATTTGTTTCACTGCGTAATGATACAACGGATGTGCCCATACGGTAGGTATATCATGTTTGCGGGTAAATTCCTGAAAAGCATAGATGTTTTTTCGCAGTTTGTTAAGCCGCTGTTCCTGTTCGGGACTAAAACCATAGGCAAGCACATGTATGCCGGTATTAAAATCGGGATCCCGACAGCTAAATTCTGCGGCGGTGAGAATATCATATCCTTTGTCCTGCATCACATAGCAGGAACGGGCATTATTATGATTTGTCACGGTATACGCATTGCATCCGTTTCTTTTCAATTCCCGCAAAAGAATTTCGGTGGATGTCCACGTTTCCGGGACGGAGAGCAACCGCCCCATAAGTTCATCAGGCACATCGCTGTTGTAATCGTGGCAATGCAAATCTATTTTCAATGTGTTCTCCAAAGGAAATTTGTTCTTTTCGGATTGAAGGAAATCCTCCAGTTCGTCTTTCAAAGTTTGTTGAAAGTTTTTATTCATAATTTTTTTTTGCACAAAGGAAATGCACAATTGTTATGAATAGATTAATTTTTTGTAAAGAAATAGTTAAATATTGCCGAAGTTATACCCCTATTTCAGGTTTTGAGCCAGGAAGCGTCGCAAATCGCCGGCATCTTCGCCGCGACGCACAGCATAATCCTGCAGTTGTTCTTCAGAGATGCGTCCGATCATGAAATAGCTGGATTCCGGGTGGGAAAAATAAAAGCCGGCGACAGATGACAGAGGCGACATGGCTCCATTTTCCGTCAGGCTTATCCCTATTTTATCCAGATGTAACAGGTTATCCATTTTAAAGATAAGTCCCTGATCGGGTAACGACGGATAGCCGACGGCGGGGCGAATACCTTGATAATGCGCTTTGAACATCTCGTCGACCGGAAGATTTTCGTCGGGCGCATATCCCCAGTATTCCCTGCGTACTTTTTCGTGCAAGTATTCGGAGGAAGCCTCCGCCAGACGATCCGACAAAGTCCTAACAAGCATCACGTTATAAGTGTCATGCTCCTTTTCGTATTTGCAACAAAGAGATTCGACGTACTTCCCGACCGTAACGGCAAAGACGCCAATATAATCTTCACCATCTTCCTGTTCGGGCATCACATAATCGGCAAGCGACAGGCAAAAACCGTTATCGTTCATTGTTTGCTGACGTAACATCGGGAATGTTTCATTGCCGATCCGAATGTTGTCGCCATTGCTTGCCGCCGGGAAGAATCCGTAAACCGCTTCGCAGCAAACAGGAGTATTCGCCTTTCCTGTTTGCACGAAAGCCATCGTTGCCTCCGGGAACTGCTGCGCTGTCGCACCTGATGCCTCCGGAAGCTGTTCTATGGCGGACGTCAGATCTGGCGGCAGCTCATCTGTTATTGCATCAGACGTCGTGCCTCCTGTCATCCGGCGTAAGATCTTCCGGGCGTCGTCATACAGTTTCAACGCCTCTTTCGCTTTTGCCCGTTCCGTTTCCGGCTGTTCATTCAGCCAGGCTGCACGGCAACCTTCACATTCGTGCAAACGGGTCAAATCGCCATAACGACCGTTAAGTCTCCATGCCGTGAAGAAAAACGTCCAGTTGATATACGGTATTACCTCTGTCACGGGAATCTCCATTTTGTGTACTCCCCCACCCTTTTGCCCTGGAGGTACAGGTTTGCAGGCCGTCCAATCCGTCTTGAGCCGATGCCGGCGTGCTTCCTCCAGCGAAAACAACGTTTTCGTTTCTACGGAAGCCAACTGGATCTTGCGCAGACGTTCGTAATCGTCGTTGAGTTCTTTTATATAATTGTCGCGTGTTGCCGGATTGAGTAATTTTGCTGCTATAATAGGATTTTGCGAAGCGTCTACGACATGTATCACCGGATAGTCATAATGCGGTGCGATCTTCAGCGCCGTATGCAGCCGCGACGTCGTGGCGCCCCCTATCATAATGGGAATACGCATCCCGGCTTTCTGCATCTCGTCCGTGACGTGCACCATTTCTTCAAGAGATGGGGTAATCAGTCCGGAGAGGCACAACAAATCGGGTTTTTCTTTCCGCACCGTTTCCAGGATCATTTCGGCGGGGACCATCACGCCAAGGTCTATTACTTCATAATTATTGCATGTCAGAACGATTGACACAATGTTTTTACCGATATCGTGCACATCGCCTTTTACCGTTGCAAAAACTACTTTTCCCGCTTTCGACGCTCCGGTAGATGCTTTTTCGGTTTCAATCGCAGGCTGCAGGATGGCGACGGCTTTTTTCATCGTACGTGCAGTTTTCACGACTTGCGGAAGGAACATTTTTCCTGCTCCAAACAGGTTTCCGACCTTATTCATTCCGTTCATCAGCGGGCCGTCTATGATCCGGACTGCCGTCCCGTATTTTTGCAGCGCTTCCTGCAAATCCTGTTCCATATAATCGCCGACACCTTTCGTCAACGCATATTCGAGACGCTCCTCCAATGACTGTTCACGCCATACATCCTGCGTCTTTGTTTGTATGCCGGACGATCTTTCCGCGTTTTCCTGAGCATAAGCAATCAGCTCTTCTGCCGCTTCGGGGCGACGGGCTAAAATAACATCTTCCAGCAGCCGGCGGAACGCAGGTTCTATGTCGTCATAGGCGACCGATGCGGATGGATTGACGATTCCCATATCCATTCCTTCGCGTATGGCATGATACAAGAATACGGCATGCATCGCTTCCCGAACATAATTATTCCCGCGGAACGAAAAAGAGAGATTACTGACTCCCCCGCTTACTTTTGCTAACGGCAGGTTTTTCTTTATCCAGCCGACGGCGCGGATAAAATCAAGTCCATATCCGTTATGTTCGGACATTCCTGTTGCAATCGCGAGCACATTCGGGTCGAAGATGATATCTTGCGGTGGAAAACCTGCTTTTTCCGTAAGCAGCCGGTAAGCGCGTCCGCAAACTTCCGTTTTGCGTTCGTAAACATCCGCCTGCCCCCGTTCATCGAAAGCCATCACCACTGCCGCCGCACCAAGCCGGCGGATCTCTTCGGCATGTCTGATAAACGCCTCCTCTCCTTCTTTCAGGCTGATCGAATTAACGATACTTTTGCCTTGCACGCACATCAATCCCTGCCGGATCACCTCCCATTTTGAGGAATCAATCATGACGGGTACGCGGGCGATATCCGGTTCCGAGGCAATGAGGTTCAGAAAGGTTTTCATCTCCTGTACGGCGTCGAGAAGTCCATCGTCCATGTTTATATCGATTACCTGCGCGCCATCTTCTACCTGTTTTCGGGCGATCGTCAACGCTTCTTCATAGTTTCGCTCTTTTATAAGCCGCAGGAATTTGCGCGAACCCGCCACATTGCAACGTTCGCCGATATTGATGAAGTTATTTTCCGGTTTTACTTCCAGCAGTTCCAGTCCGGACAACTGCAACGCCACTGGTTTCTCTACCGGTTTATGCGGTTCTGCGTCCCGGATTAATGCAGGGTATTTTGCAATGTGCGACGGCGTTGTCCCGCAACATCCCCCGACAATATTCACCAATCCTTCGTCGATAAAAGCCTTTATCTGCGCCGCCATTGTTTCCGGCGTTTCGTCGTATTGACCAAACTGATTCGGCAAGCCGGCATTAGGATAAGCGCTGATGAAGTAAGGAGCGATGTCGGCCAGTTCCTTCAGGTAGGGTTTCATATCGGACGCACCAAACGAACAGTTAAGACCTGCGCTCATTAACGGAACGTGCTGGACGGATGCCAGGAAAGCGCCCAGCGTCTGGCCGGAAAAAGAACGTCCGCCTTTACCGGATAGCGTAAGCGACAACATGATCGGTAACTCCCGTCCTTTATCCTGCATGACCCGGACGGCCGCATCTAATCCTGCTTTTACGTTTAAGGTATCAAAAGTCGTCTCGAACAGAAGGATGTCGACTCCTCCGTCCACCAACGCCTCGACTTGTTCATGATAAGCATTATACAAATCCATATATGAAACTGTGCGAAAAGCCGGATCGTTGACATCCGGGCTCATCGAAGCCGTTTTATTAGTCGGCCCGATAGAGCCGGCCACAAATATGGTTCTGTCGGGATATTCCTTCATATAATCGTCCGCCAGTTTACGTGAAAGCTGTCCGGCGGCAATGTTCATTTCACGGGCAAGCGACGACATGCCATAGTCTTCCAGCGAAATAGCGTTCGCATTAAAAGTATTTGTAGAAAAAATATCTGCGCCGGCATCAAGATATTGCCGGTGAATATTACTTATTACGTCCGGGCGGGTGATATTGAGAAGGTCGTTATTACCTTTCAATTGTCCGTTGAAGCCGGCAAACCGTTCTCCGCGGTAATCATCTTCCGTAAGGTGGAAACTCTGAATCATCGTTCCCAAACCGCCGTCAAGAATAAGAATCCGCTCAGCAAGAAGTTTTTTTATTGATTTCATCGTTTATTTCATAAAAGATCTACTGATTTCCCTCTTATCATCACGTTCTTTCAACGACTGGCGTTTATCGTACTCTTTTTTTCCTTTGGCGATCGCAATGACGACTTTTGCCAGCCCTCTGTCGTTTATAAAGAGTTTTGTCGGAACGATCGTGAACCCGCTGTTTTTTGCAGCGGATGCAATATTCCTTATTTCTTTCTTTCCGAGTAACAATTTCCTGTCGCGACGTACGGAATGATTGTTGTACGTACCATAAAAATACTCTGCAATATACATATTTTTAACCCATACTTCACCGTGTTCAACAATGCAATATGTATCGACAAGGCTTGCTTTCCCCAGACGGATTGACTTTATTTCAGTCCCCATAAGCACAATGCCGGCGATAAACGTCTCGATAAATTCGTAATCAAAAGACGCACGTTTGTTCTTGATTTGAATATTATTACTCCACTTTTCTTTTGTTGCCATATCCGATACTGTTTCATTATTATGAATTATGAATTATGAATTATGAATTTTCTTGTATCCATAATCTTTTTAAGTTCGCAAAAAGTCTCCGATTCGTGTGACAGATTCGTGTGACAAATTACGTTTTGACGTGCAAAGATAATGCAAGGCGAGAGGAATACAAAATATTTTTATGGCTCTATAACGAAACGGAGGTAAAATAAAAAGATCTCTATTAACGAAACGGGCAGGGATAAGTTCAATTAGTAACAGCAACAACGCAGGAGGAAAAAAAAGTCAAACAATTTTATCGGAAGAAAGAGGGGAAAAAATTGTACAATAAAAATTTGTGCTTACATTTGCGCTTTGCAATACTTATTTTCTGACGATTCCGAGTATTGATAATTGCAGTTAATTTTATGTATAATATAAAAATAGAAAAGTATGAAAAATGTTTCTTTTGCAGCAGGTTCGGCCTATACGGCATTGCTTGCTTTTGTAATTGTCTGTATTGACCAGTTAATTAAAGGGTACATGCCTGTCGGCAGTGAAAAAGGATTTACTTATATCGCGTTTGTAGCATGGGCGGTGTACTTTTTCAAGGGTACGGCCAAAGACGGCATATGCGCCGCCATTGGATACGTTATTGGTATTGCATTTTCTATCGGAATCGTCAAACTTGCCGGGTTGTTTGCATGCACGCCGTGGTTCTGTGTCCCGATAGCGGTATTTATTATTGTTTTCTTTGTGCTGTATTTAGAGAAGGTGCCATGGGTAAATTATATCCCGTCGATGTTTGTTGCATCGGGATGTTTTTTTGGTATAATAAATTATGTGCCGGGTGCCGGAGACAATCTTTGCTCTGCGGTCACGGTAGAACTCATCTACGGCTTCCTCGGTTTGCTGTTCGGATGGATTACCGTTGCGGGAAAAGGCATTTTGGCCAAACTTTTTGATAAATAGATGACATCGAGGAAATGTGTAAACGCAGCAGTTTATCAAAATTTTAATACCATTTAAAGAGCTTCATCCCTATGGCGAAGCATATCATGCCGACCAGCGTGAGGGTGGCAGACGGCATTAGTATGTCGATCCACCCGGCGCCTTCGTTGAAGATGCTGCGGAATCCGTCGGCAAGTGCGGTGAGCGGCAGGAGGCGTATTGCGCCGAGGCTCCATTCGGGGAAGTTGTGGTAGCTGAAAAAGATGCCCGAAAGGATCAGCATCGGCATTTGTATGGCGTTTATCCATCCGTTGCCAACTTCTGTCCGGGATGTCCGACTCGAAATCAGCACGGCGATACCCGTAAAAGCGACGTTCCCGGCGAGGAACAGTACGGCCAGGGCGCCAAGGCTCCCTTGTACCTGAACGCCAAAGATGAGCCACATGGCAATGGTGATGATGACGGCGTCGACAAGGTTCATCAGGATACGGACAAACATCATGGAAACGAGCAGGTTTGTCTTGCGCATTGGCGTAGCGACCATACGACGCAATAGTTTTTGCGAACGACGCTCGATGATCGTATAACTGATGCCCCACAGGATGTCGGCCATGATGCCGAACGCAATCAGGCCGGGCACGAGGAAGTCTATATACCGCACGCCTTTCAGCGTCAGCGGCGAGATGTCGTTTGCCTGCAAGGTTTCCGCCGTCATGCCGGCGGGCGCATGGACGAGCGTTTTCAGCCGGGTATAGGCCAATTGCGCTTGCGAGTTAAGCGGGTCGAAATAATAACGCAGGCGCATGGCCGAATCGCCGGCGATCAGGTCGGCCTCGCCTCGTTTGAGAGCGATGATGGCATCGTGCCAGTCGCTATATTCAAAAGTGAACACGGTATTTCCCAGCGTCTTGTCTTCGATTTTCCAGATGAATGTTTTTTCGTTTTTTCCGCTGACGGCATGTGTCCGGAGTAACGAATCGAGCCGGGTCGCATTTTCGCTCACCACCTTGACCCTGAACTTCACTTCCGAAGCCTGCGTAAAGGCGAGTCCCAGACCGATAGAAATAAGTATTGGGAAAACCATCCCCCAGAAAAGCACTTCCGGCTCGCGGACGGTTTCGAGAAACTGCGCGACGCAAAGCCTGTATAATTGATTATTTTTAGGTGATTTCATCGTTGTGTGTGTGAGTGTTACATTCCATAAGGCGTCAAGTTCCCGTTTCCGTCAGCTGTCGACCGGTGAGTTTAATGAAAAGTTCGTCGAGATTGAGCGCTCCGCCCTCGTTGAGCAGCGTTTTAAGGTCGCCTGCACGCAGGATTTGGCCTTCGTCGATGATGATGATGCGGTCGCAGAGCGATTCGGCTTCTTCCATATAATGCGTCGTAAGGATCAGTGTCGTATGACCTTCGCGTTTAAGCGCCTTTAGTATGTTCCACAAGTCGAGTCGCGAATGTGGGTCAAGGCCGGTCGTCGGCTCGTCGAGAAAGAGAATCTGCGGCTTGTTCAACAGGGATACGGCCAGCGCCAAACGCTGACGTTGGCCGCCGGACAAAGCGCCGACCGGCGCCTTGTGTTTGCTTTCCAGCCCCGTCAACGTAATCACTTCCCGTACACGTTCTTCGCCCAACCCGTAGAAGCTGGCAAAAAGCCGTAGCGTCTCGCGGATCGTCAATTTTTCGGTGAAACGGGTTTCCTGAAGCGACAGGCCGATGATTTTGCGCAGTTCGTGTTCATGTTTATGCCAACTCTTTCCTCGCAGAAGGATGTGTCCGCTATCAGGTTTCCGCAGTCCCTCCATCATTTCGACCGTCGTCGTTTTTCCCGCGCCATTCGGCCCGAGCAACGCCACAAACTCCCCCGCAGCAATAGAAAAGGATATTCCATGCACCGCATGAACATCTTTAAACGACTTGTAAATATTACTTACTTCAATCTCTACCATAAACCAGACTATTTTTTTGTCCGTAACCGGCAGGCAAATATACATGAAATTTCTCAATCGGAAAAATTCATGTATATTTGCACCGTTTTAAAAAGAATTACTGAGATGTTTGAATCATTTGACACCTATCCATGGTTACTGCCGATTGTTATATTCTTCGGTCGTATCTGTGATGTGACATTAGGAACGTTACGTATCATTTTCGTTTCAAAAGGAGAACGAAAAAAAGCTCCTCTTGTCGGATTTTTCGAAGTTTTTATCTGGGTGGTTATTATTTCACAGATATTTTCTCATACAAATAGTCTGATCGCTTATTTTGCCTATGCGGGCGGGTATGCCGCAGGTAATTTTATCGGTATTTTAGTCGAAAATAAGATTGCGTTCGGCTATGTTTTATTTAGAATTTACACAAAAAACGACGGACGTCAGCTGGCAAAAATATTGAACAGGAACAACATCGGTTCTACTTATATCAAAGGTGAAGGAGCGATTTCGGAAGTCGATATTATCGAGACGGTCATCAACCGAAAGATGCAATCGAAAGTCATGCGGATTATAGACGAATTCGACCCAAAAGCGTTTTATCACATAGAAGATATCCGCTCCAAGCAAAAAGGCATTTTTTCCATTCATTCGCCGGCAGGACTTCCCCGTCTGGGGAAATGATCCCCTCCGGCACATTCAAAACGGCGTTTTTTTTGCAAATTGCCGTCACAACACGCCGAACATATATTATATCAGTATGTATCCGCTTTTTGTATGTTTGTCGGTCAATAATACAAAAGACCATAAAATTGCAAACCCGACTTTGCAATTTTGAGTTTTTTGTATACTTTTGTCCCCCATATTATATAACTATTAGCATTATATACAATGGAGTCTTTTTACCGTACACATCAATATTTGCTGTCGCATCTCTCCTCGTCGTTAGTTCGTCGCGGACTGATGGACGAAATCAATTGGGATGAACGTCTGATTGGCATTAAAGGATCGCGCGGTGTCGGTAAAACAACGTTTTTGCTTTCATATGCAAAGGAGTTTTATGGGACTGATAATCGTGAATGTCTGTACATAAATCTTAACCACTTCATCTTTACCGTAGGTACGTTGGTCGATTTTGTCGGACGGTTTCATGCCAGCGGCGGAAAAACGCTTCTCATTGATCAGGTGTTCAAATATCCCGAATGGTCGAAGGAATTACGGGAATGTTATAACAAATTCCCCAATTTGAAAATTGTATTTACGGGGCCGTCCGTTATGCGGTTAAAAGAAGAAAATCCGGATCTTTCGGGCAAGGTTGCCGTGTATCATTTACGTGGGTTCTCATTTCGCGAATATCTGAATCTCATGAATGACAAACAATATCCGGTTTGCAAACTGCAAGATATTTTACGCGACCATAAATATATAACAGGGGATCTTATCAAACAGACAGGGCATAGACTACATACGGATTTCAGGAATTACCTGCATCATGGTTTTTACCCTTTTTTTCTGGAAAAACGCAACTATTCGGAAAACTTACTTAAAACGATAAATATGACCCTCGAAGTAGATGTGTTGTATATCCGGCAGATTGAACAGCGTTATTTGCCGAAACTGCGTAAACTTCTATATTTGCTTTCGCTGGAAGCCCCATGTAGTCCGAACATAAGTCAATTGAGCAAGGAACTTGACATATCCCGTGCGACCGTCATGAATTATATCAAATATTTGAAAGACGCCCGGTTGGTAAATATGTTATACAACGTTGGCGAAGATTTTCCCAAAAAACCGTCTAAGATATACTTATATAATACAAACCTGTTGCATGTCGTCAATCAGAAGCCGATCGATAAACTGTCGGAATACAAAACGTTCTTTTACAATCAGATGCAGAAGGTCTCAACCATCGGCGAAGGAGTAAAAAATACGGATTTCGTAATAAACAACAGTGATTATTTCTGTATAAAAACAAGCTGGATTTTTAGAAACAGTCCTGAGAATTACTATCTCGTAGACAATATGGATACAGGTGAAGATAACGTCATTCCGTTATGGTTATTCGGTTTTTTGTATTAAAAATTCAAATTAATTATATAACAATTTAAAGATTTAAATTATGGCAAAAGAAAAGAAATTTTTGACTTGTGACGGTAATCAGGCGGCTGCGCATATCTCGTATATGTTTAGCGAAGTCGCTGCGATTTACCCGATCACGCCATCTTCTACAATGGCAGAATATGTAGATGAATGGGCAGCCGCAAGAAGAAAAAACATCTTCGGTGAAACCGTTTTAGTGCAGGAGATGCAATCGGAAGCCGGGGCGGCAGGCGCCGTTCACGGCTCGCTGCAAGCAGGTGCGCTGACTACGACTTACACGGCATCCCAAGGATTATTATTGATGATTCCAAACATGTATAAAATAGCGGGAGAACTGCTGCCGAGCGTATTTCATGTTTCGGCCCGTACGGTTGCATCGCATGCATTATCTATCTTCGGAGACCATCAGGATGTAATGGCATGTCGACAAACCGGCTTTGCGATGTTGGCCGAAGGCTCCGTTCAGGAAGTGATGGATTTATCGGCTGTCGCACACCTTACAACGATCAAATCCCGTGTTCCTTTCGTAAACTTTTTCGATGGTTTCCGCACCTCGCACGAGATACAAAAAATCGAAGCATTGGAAAATGCCGACTTAGCTCCGCTCATTGACCGGAAAGCGCTGTCGGAATTTCGCGCACGCGCCTTGAATCCGGGGAATCCGGTAGCGCGTGGTATGGCTGAGAATCCCGACACGTTTTTCCAGCACCGCGAAGCTTGTAACCCGTACTACGAAGCTGTTCCTGCGATTGTAGAAGAATATATGAAAGAACTGTCTGCTATTACCGGTCGCAAATATGGTTTGTTTGATTATTATGGGGCGAACGACGCCGAACGCATTATCATCGCAATGGGTTCGGTAACAGAAGCAGTTCGTGAAACGATTGATTATCTGATGAATAGAGGCGAGAAAGTCGGTCTGGTAGCCGTTCACCTGTACCGTCCGTTCTCTGCCCGTCATTTCCTTGCCGCCGTACCTGAAACAGTGAAGCGTATTGCTGTCCTCGACCGCACAAAAGAGCCGGGCGCCAACGGCGAGCCGCTATATTTAGACGTGAAAGATTGCTTCTACGGAAAGGAAAATGCACCCGTCATCGTCGGCGGACGTTATGGTCTCTCTTCCAAAGACACAACGCCGGTGCAGATTCTTTCCGTATACGAAAACTTGTCTATGGCTATACCTAAGAATCAGTTTACAATAGGAATCGTCGACGATATTACGTTTACGTCGCTTCCGCAGAAAGAAGAAATAGCAATGGGCGGCGACGGTATGTACGAGGCCAAATTCTACGGTCTGGGCGCAGACGGCACCGTTGGCGCGAACAAAAACTCCATCAAAATCATCGGCGACAACACAAACAAATACTGTCAAGCGTATTTCTCTTACGACTCAAAGAAATCAGGCGGTTTCACATGCTCGCATCTGCGTTTCGGCGATACGCCCATCCGTTCTACATATCTGGTAAACACGCCTAATTTCGTTGCCTGCCATGTACAGGCTTATCTTCGCATGTACGATGTGATCAAAGGTCTGCGCGAAAACGGCACCTTCCTGCTGAATACGATCTGGGAAGGCGATACTTTGGCGGAGCATTTACCGAACAAAGTAAAGCGCTATTTCGCAAAGAAAAATATCGCCGTATTTTATATTAATGCAACGCAGATTGCACAGGAAATAGGTCTTGGAAATCGCACAAATACGATACTGCAGTCAGCGTTCTTCCGTATCGCACAAGTTATACCTGTCGACCTGGCGATCGAACAAATGAAAAAATTCATCGTTAAGTCGTACGGGAAGAAAGGCGAAGATATCGTAAACAAAAATTATGCGGCTGTCGATCGTGGAGGCGAATATAAACGGCTTACAATCAATCCTGCATGGGCAAGTCTTCCTAACGACGAAACTCTTGCAAACAACGATCCGGCGTTCATCAACGAGGTCGTCCGTCCAATCAATGCTCAGGATGGCGACCTTCTTCCCGTGTCTGCTTTCAAAGGTAGCGAAGACGGTACCTGGATGCAGGGAACGGCACTATACGAGAAACGCGGCGTAGCTCCTTTCGTTCCACAATGGAATAAAGACAATTGTATACAGTGTAACCAATGTGCGTACGTCTGTCCTCACGCTTCTATCCGTCCGTTCGTCTTAGATACGACGGAAAAAGCCGGCGCTACGTTCGAAACGCTTGATATGAAAGCTCCCGCCACCATGAAAGGAATGTATTTCCGTATTCAAGTCGACGTCCTCGACTGTCTTGGCTGCGGTAATTGCGCCGATATATGTCCGGGATTCAAAGGCAATAGGGCATTGACAATGGCTCCGCTGGAATCGCAACTCGAAGAACAGAAAAGTTGGGATTACTGCGTTGGCAATGTAAAAACGAAACAACATCTGGTAGATATTAGAATGAATGTCAAAAATTCGCAGTTTGCCACCCCGCTATTCGAGTTTTCCGGAGCATGTTCCGGTTGTGGCGAGACGCCTTATATCAAACTCGTCACACAGTTGTTCGGCGACCGCGAGATGATTGCTAATGCGACGGGTTGCACGTCTATTTATTCAGGTTCGATACCTTCCACGCCATATACGAAAAACGATATGGGACAAGGTCCGGCATGGGCAAACTCGTTATTTGAAGACTTCTGCGAGTTTGGACTGGGTATGGAACTGGCAAACAAGAAGATGCGCAGTCGCCTGTTAAAACTGATTAATGAGGCTGTCGAAAAGAATTGTCCTTCGGAAGAGGCCGTAGCGCTCTTCCGCGAATGGATAGAAAACATGAACAATGCCGATAAGACAAAAGAACTGGCGCCTAAAATAACGGCAACCGTCAAGGCGAATGCGGACAAATGCGATACCTGCAGGCAAATCGCCGAGTTAAGCCATTATCTGACGAAACGTTCGCAATGGATCATCGGCGGCGACGGAGCATCATACGATATCGGTTATGGCGGTCTGGACCATGTTATCGCTTCGGGTGAAAACGTAAATATCCTGGTTCTTGACACAGAGGTGTATTCAAACACCGGCGGACAATCGTCCAAAGCTACTCCCGTCGGCGCTATCGCCAAATTTGCCGCCGCAGGAAAACGCGTCCGCAAAAAAGACTTGGGAATGATTGCTACCACTTACGGTTATGTATACGTAGCCCAGATAGCAATGGGAGCTGACCAGTCGCAAACGCTGAAAGCAATCCGCGAAGCCGAAGCCTACGAAGGTCCATCGTTGATTATCGCATACGCTCCATGTATCAACCATGGCTTGCGTAAAGGGATGGGTAAAAGCCAGTCCGAAGAAAAAGATGCCGTAGCCTGCGGATACTGGCATTTGTGGCGTTATAATCCCGCGCTGGAAACCGAAGGTAAAAATCCATTCACACTCGACAGTAAGGAACCGCAATGGGATAAGTTCCGGGATTTCCTCAACGGCGAAGTCCGTTTCTCGTCCGTCGCAAAGCAATATCCCGAAGAAGCGGAGGAACTGTTCCGCGCAGCCGAAGAAAACGCAAAATGGCGTTACAATAGCTACAAACGATTACTCGCTCAATCATGGAGTTTATAAACGTGTTTTGGAATCGAATTTTGAAATCGAAGATAAATATTTTATTCACTTTTAAAAAAAATAAAACGATGAAATCATTAAAAGGATCAAAAACAGAAGAAAACCTGAAAATCGCATTTGCAGGCGAATCGCAAGCGCATACCAAATATTTGTATTACGCGTCGAAAGCAAAAAAAGACGGGTATGTACAAATTGCGAATATTTTTGAAGAAACGGCAGGAAACGAAAAAGAACATGCCAAAATATGGTTTAAACTGCTGCACGATAACGATATCCCAACGACGACGGAAAATTTGCTGGACGCCGCTCTCGGTGAAAACTACGAATGGACGGATATGTATGCCGGATTTGCGAAAACGGCGAAAGAAGAAGGTTTTGATAAAATCGCGTTCTTGTTCAACGGCGTCGCTAAGATTGAGAAAGAACACGAAGAACGTTACAGGAAATTGCTTGCCAACGTAAAAGACGGATTAGTATTTTCGCGCGACAACGACCGTATCTGGAAGTGCTCCAACTGCGGACATATTACCATCGGCAAAAAAGCTCCGGAAATATGTCCGGTATGTTCACATCCGAAATCTTATTTCGAAATAAGGGCGGAGAACTATTAAATCTCAACCGAAGGAAGTCGCCCGGATTTGAAACTTTTGCGTCTCGCTGCAGGCTGTCGTAGCATCGGTCAGCCATTCCAATGGATTAACACCGGTATTTTTGCAACAGGCAAAAAAGAATATGTCATCGTGTTGTCTGTTGCTCTTTGATTGTAAAAAGCGCCGTCTCAATTATTGAAACGGCGCTTTCTCTCTCCCATTCTCCACAGACAAAGATCTCAACTCTTATGCTGTATAATGAACGTAGAAGGCATATCCTGCAATACGTCTTCACATTCTTCCGAAAGAATCAGCCATGTATCATAACTTACCAGCATCAAATCCGCTTCTTTAAGGATGTCGACAGTCAGATTTTTCTCGAACGGAATTGCCGTTTCCGAGGTTTTTTTCAGATAGTCGGAGAGCGCGCTCGTCACCGTTTCGCTATCGCCGGACGTCGGGCTGACACGATTCATCAATTTCACGAATCCGTGTGTCGACTTTTGTAAGTTGGCCGCATAATCCAATAAGAACAAATCTTTCGCGGCATTAAAAATCACAAGGACATTCTCGGCACGGATGAATCCCCTGTTAGCAAATATTCCTACAGTGCAGCAACTTTTTTCAATGAAGGATTTAGTTTTATCTTTAATCAGAGAGCCGGGATAAAATAAAAACTGCTCGGAATTTTTTCTTTTCAGTATACGGAACACTCTTTTCCATGTTTTATGAGCGACGACATCCGTAGAAAGATCGCTCATCGATATGCCGGCGCCAACAAGAAGGAAATCAAATCCTTCCTTGTTGACGATTGAACAGATATGCTGTTCCGCATTATCGCATACGTCATATCTTGTTTTTATCAATATATTCAGTTTATCGGCTTCATACAGGATCGGCGCAAAACTGACTTTCTCAAAATCTTCCGTACGTAAAGGATTTATATCCGAGCCGACGGTCAGGTGAAGAGCGGTAACTTCGAGACGTTTCGGTTTTTTCGAGAACATCTGATGCGCCAAATCAAGCATTACCTGTCCGCTGCTTGCCCGTCCAAACGATAACAGCACTTTAAACGTATCGGTCTTAAGTCGTTCCTCACGGTTAAATTTCATTCGTTCGGATGCACGGAAACATACGTTTATAAAAGAAATCAACGGCGTTGTCATGAATGTTGTTACCAGGGTCATCAATACCAGCATGACAAAAACGGCTGGAGGTATTATATTCATTTCCAGCCCGATAGATAAAACGACAAGCTCCATAAGTCCGCGCGTATTCATCAAAGCACCCATATAAAGGCTATTTTTCCAGCTTTCGTTGGAGATACGCGCGGCAATCATCGTCCCGCCGAACTTGCCAACAACTGCCGCAAGAATAAAAATACCGCATAACAACCACATGTCGCTACCGTTGATAAGTCCTATTTCCGTCCTCAAACCGGTGTAAACAAAAAATAACGGCAGGAACAAAGCCAGGGAAATATCCTCTACTTTTTCATTCATTATCTTACGGAACTTCAAATTTTCAGGCATAACGATACCGGCGACAAAAGCGCCGAACAAGGCATGTAACCCCAAAATTTCGGTGACATACGACGAAACTAATAAGATAAAAAACATGAAGGCGACTAACGACTTGCCGACGATTTCCTTATTATGATACAAATCGCCGATAATACGTAATAACGGACGTACTACATACAACATGACAGCCACGTAAACAAATGAAAACAACACATTGAAAATCGCACTGTTCATCGTTCCGGCTTGGGCATACGCTACGACGGCGGCAAGCAGGCACCAAGCTGTTATATCTCCATTGGCTGCGCTTGCCAGCGAGATGGCGCCTAAATGGGTTTTCGTCATACCACGTTCCTGAATGATCCGTGCAAGCACCGGGAACGCAGTGATACTCAATGCGATTCCTATAAAAAGTGCGAATGAAAGAAACGGTGTTTCCACATGCGCGTATTTGTCATAAATAAAATAGGCGACTACCATGCCCAGAAAAAAAGGAACAATCGTACTCGCATGGCTGATGAGAATAGTATCCTGAAAACGTTTACGTACGACACTCAGATCCAGTTCCATACCGATGGTATACATAAATAAAATGAGTCCGAACTGGCTTAATATCTTTATGTTGAAAAGAGATTCTTCCGGGAAAATAAATGATGATACCTGCGGGAATAAAAAACCTAATACCGACGGCCCTAAAATTATTCCCGCCATAATCTCACCGATAACGGTCGGTTGCCCCATCTTTTTAAATAACTTCCCAACGATGCGGCATGTAACCAATATGATGATGATCTGCAACAATAAAATGCCTATCGACGACTGAATATGTTCCAGTATAAGATGCGAAAATAAAAAAAAGCCGTCAGCAGGATTTTGCGTTTTTGTATGTATATCAAATCCATCGCCATAAGGATGTTGAGCAGATCCTTTCAGCGCAATCAGATACATTAATGATCCGAAAACAAGAATCATGATAATGTAAAAACTCAACTTTTTAATCTTTATCTTCATATCTGTTAATACATTTAGTAATGTACTGATTTGCAGACAAAGATAAGCGAAAAAAACGAAACGTTGAAAATTTTTCCACTTTTTTCGCAAAGAAAAATCACCTGAAACATTGTCATATTAAAATATAAAAGTATTTTTGTCAATTGGAAATTAACGTATTGATTAAAAACTTAAATAAAATGAGCGGAGAAACGCTTAAATTAATACAGAACGACCCGTGGCTGGAACCATATGGCAGCGCGATTGAAGGCCGTCGTGATTTTGCGGTAGAGAAAGAAAAAGAGTTTATTCAAAGCGACATTCTTTCTTTATCCGAATTTTCGTCCGGTTATCTGTACTTCGGATTACATCGCCGTGATAACGGTTGGTGTTTTCGTGAATGGGCGCCCAATGCAACGGCGATTTATATGATCGGCACTTTTAATAACTGGCAGAAAAACGAGAGCTACAGACTTACAAAAATAGAAAGCGGAAATTGGGAGATTCAACTTCCTGAAGACGCCCTGCATCATAATGATTTGTATAAGCTACTCGTTGAATGGAATGGCGGTTGCGGAGAGCGGATACCGGCATGGTGCCGGCGCGTTGTGCAAGATGAACATACAAAAATATTTTCCGCTCAAGTATGGCATCCGGAGAATCCGTATAAATTCAAAAATAATGATTTTAAGCCGGAAAGGTCGCCCCTGTTAATCTACGAATGTCATATCGGGATGTCTTCGCAGGAAGAAAAAACAGGCGCTTACGAAGAATTTCGTAAAAATATTCTTCCAAGAATAGCGTACGACGGCTACAATGCCATTCAGATTATGGCAATACAGGAACATCCCTACTACGGCTCGTTCGGATATCATGTGAGCAGTTTTTTCGCCGCTTCGTCGCGTTTCGGAACACCCGACGAACTGAAATGCCTCATAGACGATGCACACGGCATGGGTATTGCGGTGATCATGGATATCGTACACAGTCATGCCGTGAAAAATGAAGCGGAAGGTCTGGGACGTTTCGATGGCACTGTCTATCAGTATTTTCATGCAAACGTACGCCGCGAACATCCGGCATGGGATTCGCTATGTTTTGATTACGGTAAAAACGAAGTGTTGCATTTCCTTCTATCAAACTGTAAATTCTGGCTGGAAGAATACCGGTTTGACGGATTCCGGTTTGATGGCGTTACATCTATGTTATATTACAGCCACGGACTGGGTGAAAATTTCACTAATTACGGCGATTATTACAACGGTCGTCAGGACGGCGACGCGATAGCCTACCTTACTTTGGCTAACAAACTCATTCATGAAGTTAATCCGCATGCCGTTACTATTGCGGAAGAAGTAAGCGGAATGCCGGGGCTTGCGTCAAAATTCGAAGATGGAGGTTACGGTTTCGATTACAGGATGGCTATGAACATCCCTGATTTCTGGATAAAAACGCTGAAAGAAAAAAGGGATGAAGATTGGTCTCCGTCGGCAATATGGTGGGAGACTACCAACCGCCGGAAAGATGAGAATACAATCAGCTATGCGGAAAGTCACGACCAGGCGTTGGTCGGCGATAAAACCATTATATTCCGGTTGATGGATGCGGATATGTATTGGCATATGCAGGCGGACGATCATAATTTTAATGTGGAACGGGGAATGGCATTGCATAAGATGATACGCCTCGTCACCGCTTCGACCATAAACGGAGGATACCTGAATTTCATGGGTAACGAATTTGGCCATCCAGAATGGATTGATTTCCCGCGCGAAGGCAACGGATGGTCATATAAATACGCTCGCCGCCAGTGGAATCTTTTTGACGACCCGAACTTGAAATATCATTTTCTGGGCAATTTTGATCGCGAGATGCTGAAGGTTATATGCAGCGTAAAAAATTTTCAGGCGACCGCCATACAAAAGGTATGGGATAACGACAAAGATCAGATCCTTGCCTATATGAGAAACGATTTAGTATTCGTTTTCAATTTTAACCCTGTCAAATCGTTTACCGGCTATGGTTTTCTTGTGCCCGAAGGAAAATATAAAGTAGCGCTTAACACCGACGATAAACGATTTGGCGGGAATGGTCTGAATGACGATTCGGTTGATTATTTTACCCAATATGACAAATTGTACGAAAAAGATAATAAGGGATGGCTAAAACTTTACCTCCCGGCGCGTTCGGCAATTGTTTTGAAAAATATTAATGACCGGTAATAATACAATAATATAAACTATGCCTTATCCACTTACATTTAACCCTATTTTTAAAGAAGTCATATGGGGAGGAACAGACATTTTGCCTTATAAAGGCCTCCTTTCCGATGCGGGGACAAAAGATCGCTTTCCCGGTTCGGGAAAGATCGGCGAAAGTTGGGAGCTTTCGCATGTAGAACAGAATTTTTCCGTTGTTGCAAACGGTCGTCTGAAAGGAACAACGATTGATGACTTAATAAAAGAATACGGTGCCCAACTGCTTGGAGCAAAAACGCTGCAACAATTCGGCAGGAACACGTTTCCGTTGCTCATAAAATTCATAGACGCTCGCGAGAATCTGTCCGTACAGGTTCATCCGGACGATGAACTTGCCGGCAAACGTCATCATTCGTTCGGAAAAACGGAAATGTGGTACGTCGTGAAGGCCGCGCCTGATGCCGTGTTATATAGCGGCTTTTCCCGGCAAATCGATGCAGACGAATATGTGCGCTGTGTAGAGGATCACCGCATCATGGATGCGCTTAAACGTTATCAAGTGAAACAGGGCGACGTCTTCTTTTTACCTGCCGGACGCGTACATGCTATTGGAGCGGGATGTTTCATTGCGGAAATACAACAAACAAGCAACATCACATACCGTATATACGATTATAACCGAAAAGACGCCAACGGCAACGAACGCGAACTTCATACCCAACTGGCTAAGGATGCGATTGACTATACGCTCTATCCCGACTACAGAACGCAATATACCCCGCGCGAAAATGATGCCGTCGGACTTGTCAGGTGCAAATATTTTACGACGAATCTTTTAAAATTTAACAAAACGATGAACCGCGATTACACTTCACTCGATTCATTTGTAGTATATATCTGCATGAAAGGTGAAACGGTTATCAGAGACAACAAAAACAATACGCTACATGTACGTCAAGGACAAACGGTTCTAATCCCGGCCGACACGGAACATGTGATTATAGAAACCGAACAGGATTGCGAATTTTTAGAAACGTATATTGATTAACATCGTTAGGAATTTGGATATATTCGGATAATCATATACCTTTGCACAAACATTTACAAAATAATGATTGAGTTATGAAGAAAATTATTTTATCTTTAATCGTATGTTCAACGGTATTTCCGTTTTCTGGTTGCACCGACAAATACGTAGAAATATCAGACGCCAATTTTAAATCATATCTGTTGGAAAATTTTGACAAAAACGGAGATGGAAACATCTCTTTGTCGGAGGCTAAAGCGGTAAAAGAACTTAACTGTTCCGGTATGAATATTGAAAATCTGGATGGAATAGAGAAATTCGAAAATCTGGAAAGCCTTGACTGCAGTAACAACAATTTGGAGGAACTCGAAATCCGCTACAATAAAAAACTGGACAAACTTGTTTGTAACGGGAATAAAAACCCTCTCACCATCTATATCGGCATGAAAAGTTCGCTAAGAAATCCGAACGTTCAGAAACCGAAGGAGAGTGAAACCCCTCAAACAGCTAATATGATTTATCCTCTTGACATCAATAAAGTCACTTGTGACCGGGATAAAGTAAATATATATTTATCTTTCGATGATTAAACCGTAGTAAAAGAGCAGAAAGAAGGTGTGTAATACGGGATAAATGAGATTAAAGTCTACAGGGTTATCGGTTTTTCTGATGCTATTCGCACTATACGGATGTCATCGTCAGTCATCCGGTATGACTGACGATGTCGATACGATACATATTAACCGCTTTGACATAGCACTTTTGCAATGGATTAATTCGGATGATTCGGTTATGCTGACGCAAATCAAAGACATATATCCCCAGATGCTGGATGTACTCGGAAAAACGTTGTTCCATAGGAACTATACCGACTCTTCCGTTTTTTTTGATAATCTGATAAATTATTATTCCGAACCTGCACTTCATACATTGTACGAAAGTACGGTTGAATATTTTTCGGTCAGTTCGCCGGAAATGGCCAGGATAACGGACGAACTCACTTATGGCTTCAGGCAGATGCGGCAATTGTTCCCATCCATACAGATTCCGGTTGTGTACATGCATGTATCGGGACTGCGACAAAATGCGATTGTAGCAGATAGTTTGCTGTCTTGCTCGATAGATAAATACCTGGGATTCGATTATCCGCTGTACAAAGATTTTTTTTACTCCTGGCAGCTAAAAAGTATGATTCCCGAACGCGTGGCAAAAGATTGCCTGAAGGCATGGCTGAAATCCGAATATCCTTATCAGGGAAAAGATAACGTATTATTAGAGAGAATGATATATGAAGGAAAAATTATCCACATATTGATGCAATTAGGGAAAGACTTTGATTATCGGAATATCATGTCATTAACTGATGATGAATACAAATGGTGTCTGGAATATGAAGCGGCATTGTGGACTACGATGATAGAACGCAAACACTTGTATACCCCGGATATCATAACTTCCTCAAAATATTTCCGTTCGTCCCCCGCTACATTTATCTCTGAGGAAGCGCCGGGAGACCTTGGATATTTCATCGGATACAGGATTGTGGAAAAATACATGAAACGTACAAAATCATCTTGTGAAGAACTAATGAAAAACAATGACGCACAGGATATTTTGAAGAAATCGGAATACAAACCTGCTTAATAACTTAAAGAGTAAATTCACCCATCATCTACCAATTAATCATCTCTGAAAATGAAACTTATCGACGAAAAATTATTGGATGAAACGACAGCGCGGGCAAAACAATCGCCACGTTTACGAATGAATCATAACTTTCACGAATCGCTTGACGATCCGGTAAACCGTCTTATCAACGCAATGGAACCCGGCACTTACCTGCGTCCACACCGACATAAAAATCCGGATAAAAACGAAATTTTTCTGTTATTACGCGGAAAGGCCGCACTGTTTCTGTTCGATGACAACGGCTATATTACGGAAATAGTGACGTTAGATCCGTCTAACGGGATATATGGAGGCGAAATACCATCCGGCGTATGGCATACGCTTCTCATATTAGAATCGGGAAGTGTCGTATACGAAATAAAACAAGGTCCATTCGTCCCGTTGTCGCCCGAAAACATGTCACCATGGAGTCCGCCTGCCGAAGATCTCGAAGGAGCGGAAAAATATATGAATAAATTGAAATCACATCTATGATTTGTCTCGAAATGCCAGCTATAAAAACAAACAGTATAAAATGAACAACATAAACCTCGCTACACAAAGATATCTTAAAGAAAAAGGATACCGCCAATTTTCACTCAAAGCCGTACTCTTCGACATGGACGGCGTACTGTACGATTCGATGCCTAACCATGCCGCATCATGGACGAATGTGATGCAATCATACGGTTTTAAAATGACGGAAGAAGAAGCCTACGTGCACGAAGGGCGTACGGGCGATGACACGATAAATATCATATCCGGACGGGAAGGCAAAAGCATCGGACCGGAAGAACGAAAAATGATCTACCGGGAAAAAATAGAGACATTCAATTCGTGTCCTGCGATTTCACCCATGAAAGGTAGTACGGAGTTATTGCATAAAGTCAGGGAGAGCGGTCTGTTTGCCATGCTGGTCACCGGATCAGGGC
>JAIRMH010000197.1 GCA_031258835.1 Tannerella sp. | reverse complement strand
GGATCAAGACAAGCCATAAATGAAAAGTTCACCGCCTCAGAGCCGCCCGATGTGATGATAATATCATCCATGTCTACCATTATATTGAACTTACGGTAGTAATCTACCAATTTCTTCCGGAAATCCGGCAGGCCTTCACTCGGTCCGTATTCGAGTATCCGGCGATCAATATTATGCAATGCGTCAAGAGCTATTTCAGGCGTAGCCAAATCCGGCTGCCCTATATTCAGATGATATACTTTCAGACCTTTCGATTTAGCTTCGTTTGCCAAAGGTACTAATTTACGTATTGGGGATTCAGGCATACTGGTACCCCGTAATGATATTGTCGGCATATAAAAATATTTTGTATGAAAAAAATTCAGACCGGCAAAAGTAATATTATACAACGGATTGCGCAACATTATGGAACTTTTTATGAAATATTTTTTCATAATTAAATATTTTATATATCTTTGCCCCCATTAACGTGAAAGAGAATTAAAACGTCATGCCATTTATATTAATGATGGGACTGACGTGTTTTTTGGTTCCGTATCGCGTGTATAAACACATTGATTATGAGTTGTTTGTATATATTTATTGGATTTATAATGTCGATGGTTCTAGCAATGTTGGTGATTCCGAAAATTTTGGTGATAGCTGCTAGACATTCTTTGTATGATGTTTCGGATGATCGTAAAACGCATGAAGGTGCTATTCCACGTATCGGAGGCGTATCTTTTGTTCCGTGTATTCTTTTCGCAATGATGTTCACCCTTGGTATCTTTTACCAGTATCCCGGTGTAGTGGAAAGTCACGGTTACTATCCTAATCATTCCGATTTATACCTGTTTTTTTGCGGATTAATATTTTTATACTTAGGTGGCGTAAAAGATGACCTGGTCGGTCTTCGTTATCGTCATAAGTTTGCCATACAGATCATATCTTCTTTATTGATCGTATTTTCCGGACTATATATCAATAACGTTCCCGGATTTCTCGAAATATACCGGTTGACGCCGTGGATAGGCGCGCTGCTGACAATCATCGTACTGGTTTTCATCACCAACGCGATGAACCTGATAGACGGAATAGACGGATTAGCCTCCGGTTTGAGTATCTTCGCCTTATGTGTTTACGGGACATTATTTCATCTTAACGGTTTGTGGTCTTATGCCGTTCTTGCATTCAGTACGGTCGGCGTCCTGATCCCTTTCTTCTATTACAATGTCTTTGGTAATGTAAATATGGGCCGGAAGCTTTTCATGGGCGATTCCGGTAGTCTGACGCTCGGATTTATTTTAGGATTTTTAGCCGTACGTTATGCTTGTTTCCAGCCCGACGTTATCCGACCGATCGGGAACATATTAGTTTTTGCCGTATCCCCGATCCTTATTCCGATATTGGATGTGATGCGCGTCATATTAGTACGTATCAAAAAGCGTAAACACCTTTTCATAGCCGACCGTAGCCATATACATCATAAGTTGATGGATATGGGTCTGTCGAAATCCTTTGCACTAATCCTGATTTTATCCTTAAACACTACATTTTGTATTATCAACTTCATTCTAATTCAATATATCAGTTGCATTTTTATATTCATGATAGATATCCTGTTATGGTCCGTAGCGAATATTTATTTCTCTAACGTTGTAAAGAAAAAGAATAACGTTGTAAAAAGAAAGAATAACGTTGTAAAGAGAAAGAATATGGATGTAGCCCTTTTTAAAGATTTAATATGAAAGAGTTGTCATTTTGTTGTTACAAGATAAAATTACACCACACGCGGTGTAATTTTGTGATATTATTCTACCGGATTGCTTCAATGTGTTACCAATGACGGGTACATTATATTATACGGAATTTGAACGCGGGACTTCCTGCGGAAATGATTATTGAATATTGATTATTAAAAAAGATTAATTACTTCTGCGAAAAAAAGTTTTTATGCGAAACCCATTTGTTTTAAGCGGATATGTGTCGGCGGAGTATTTTTGCGACCGCGAAACGGAAACAAAAGAATTGACGCGAAAATTGCTCAACAGCAATAATGTTGCACTGATTTCGCCGCGCCGTGTGGGTAAAACAGGCCTGATAGAACATTGTCTTCACCAAAAGGAATTGGAGGAAAACTTTTATACTATTTATCTTGATATTTACGCTACGAGCAACTTGCAGGAATTTGTTTTCAAACTCGGCAAGGAGATTTTTGAGTCGCTCAAACCGCGTGGCAAACAGTTTATTGAGAAGTTTTTCGCTCTTATCAGTTCGTTGCGCCCGGCTTTCAAATTGGACGAATTGACGGGAGCACCGATTTTTGATGTTGGCATCGGCGAGATCTCAAAGCCCGAATTTACGCTCGAAGAAATTTTTAAATATCTTCAAAATGCGGATAAAAAATGTATTGTAGCCATTGATGAATTTCAGCAAATTGTAAATTATCCCGAAAAAAATATAGAAGCCGTTTTGCGTACGCATGTACAACGTTCCACTAATTCCGTGTTTATTTTCGCAGGTAGCAGGCGACAAATTATGCAAAATATCTTTTTTTCGTCATCGCAACCATTTTATCAAAGCGTTTCGCTGGTTTCTATGTCTGCTATTGATATACAAGAGTATGCAAAATTCGTGAAACGACATTTTGAAAATGCGGGAAAGCAAATTTCGGAAGAACTGATTGCGCTTATTTACAATCTTTTTGAAGGGCATACATGGTATTTGCAGGTAATTTTCAACGAACTGTTTTCGTTGCTCGACAAAGGAGAAGATTGCAAATTTCCGATGGTGGAATTTGTCGTACGCAACAAGATCTTTTCATTCGAACCAATGTTTCAAAACACGTTGCAACTGATTTCGCTGTGGCAAAGAGAACTGCTTTATGCCATTGCCAAAGAGGGCAAAGCCGCAGGCATCACTTCGAGAAAATTTATAAAAAAACACGGGTTAAAATCGCCCAGTTCTGTGCAATCTGCCGCAAATCAACTGCTCGGAAAAGAAATTATTACTTCCGAAAACGGCATTTACCAGGTTTATGACCGCTTTTTCGGCCTTTGGCTCTCAGAAGTGTATGGAACAGGTTTTAAACTGAAAATTCGCTGATGCACAATGATAATCGAAATAAAACAATGAAAAATTTACCGGAGGGTTTGATTTATTCAGGCGCGACTCAGCCCATAGATGAAAAAAGCAAACGAGTAGCCCGATTCAAATCTACTTTACGTGAAACACAAATTATTGCAAAAGATATTACTGCTAAAGGAACAATAGAGTATAAGACTTTGGATGATCTGTTAGACGAAGAAGTTCATAAGGGTCACTGTAAATCGAGTCAAATGTTTCCAAATTCAAACAAAAAGTTTTTTTTCGAACGTATCGGATCCGACAAAGGAGGCTATTGGAATGTGATACACGAAAGACAGCATTTGCGAATAGCGTAGACGAAATGCGAAAAATACTAATCACGGGAGGCGCCGGTTTTATCGGCTCTAACCTTTGCGAGGCGCTACTGGAGGCGGGCAATAGCGTAGTATGTCTCGACAACTTCTCGACGGGACATGTTGAAAACATACTCCCGCTATTTTCACGTTACCCGGACACGTTCAGGCTCATTGTTGGCGATATACGCAACCTCGATGATTGCCGGAAGGCTGTCGATGGAGCGGAATACGTATTGCACGAGGCCGCGCTGGGATCAGTCCCTCGTTCGATCAAGGACCCGGTGACCACCAACGACGTGAACATCGGTGGCTTTTTAAACATGCTGGTCGCCTCGCGAGAAGCGGGAGTAAAACGCTTCATCTTCGCCGCCAGCTCCTCAACGTATGGTGACTCACCGTCGCTCCCCAAGGTAGAGGATGTCATCGGTAAGCCGCTCTCCCCGTATGCGATCACGAAATATGTCAACGAACTATACGCGGACGTTTTCGCGCGCTCGTACGGCACGGAATACATCGGCTTACGTTACTTCAACGTCTTCGGTCGCCGTCAAGACCCCGAAGGGGCCTACGCGGCAGTAATCCCGCTGTTTGTGAAGCGATACATCCGGCACGAATCCCCGAACATCAACGGGGACGGCGAGTACAGCCGCGATTTTACCTACATCGACAACGTGATACAAATAAACCTCCTGGCTTTGTCCACGACAAACCCGGGAGCCGTCAATCAAATATACAACGCCGCTCACGGCGAGCGTACGACGCTGAACCAATTGACCGCTTATCTGCGAGACTTCCTCGCCGAATACGACCCCGCAATTGCCGCGATCCGGCCCACGCGCGGCCCGGAACGCGCGGGCGACATCCCCCACTCGCTGGCCTCTATCGACAAGGCGAGAAAATTGCTGGGCTATTCCCCCGCGTATAACGTGAAAGAGGGATTAAGAGAAGCAGTCAAGTGGTACTGGAACAATCTAAAATAAGATGATACAAGAAATCAAAATTTGTGTAATTGGTCTTGGTTACGTGGGATTACCGCTGGCGAGACTATTCGCGACAAGATATCCCGTTGTGGGATTCGACATAAATGAAACTCGCGTGGACGAGTTAAAAAATGGCGTGGACCGCACCCTGGAAGTAGACAACGCGACGCTTCGAGCGGTACTGAAAAACGAGTTAAACGACGCCACCGGGCTATATTGCACCCGCGACCCGGACGAGATCAAGGACTGCACGGTCTACATCGTCACCGTCCCGACCCCAGTGGACAAGAACAACCGTCCCGACTTGACCCCTTTGTACAAGGCCAGCGAAACCGTCGGCAAGGTGATCAAGCGCGGCGACCTCGTCATCTACGAGTCGACCGTCTACCCGGGAGCCACCGAGGAAGACTGCATCCCCGTTGTCGAGAAAACCTCCGGCCTGGTCTTTAACCGGGACTTCCACGCCGGATACTCGCCCGAGCGCATCAACCCGGGCGACAAGCAACACACGGTAGAAAAAATAAAAAAAGTAACCTCCGGCTCCACTCCTGCGGCCGGCGCCCGCGTGAACGCCCTTTACGCCTCTGTCATTGAGGCCGGCACGCACCTCGCCCCAGCAATCCGCGTGGCCGAGGCCGCCAAGGTCATCGAAAACTCCCAGCGCGACATC
>JAIRMH010000194.1 GCA_031258835.1 Tannerella sp. | reverse complement strand
AAAAAAACACGAAATCGCAGAAGTGACGCACAAAGCGCTGTCCCGAATAGCGATATTCATGATAAGAAAATCGATTTTAAAATCATAATATATTGTATATCAAATATATAATAAAAAACCACTGATATTCTTGCAGGAAATTATTAACTTTATCCTGTCTTTATTTTTACAATACAAATTTTTTACAGGTTTTTTTTTTAAAAAATGTATTTTTAACTTATTGTATTTTAATATATTATAACAATAATTGAATAATTTAACATTTTTTATGATTTTTATTGTTGCAAATAAAAAAACAGTATTTATCTTTGCGGTTGAAAAATCGTTTTAGCAATGGTAGTTAATAAATAATTGAATGCAACAGTAGTATTTTTTTGAATTTAATACATATTGAAATTTATATCTGAGGTTTCCCTCTGTCAATAGAAAGATAATTGCGTATGAAAAACAGTATCAATAAGAAAAATCTCTCGCTTTGGAACATTAATAGACAATGTACGGCAGCAATTATAAGAGGTACAATGATGGTGGTAGCGATAAAATACAATTACAGTATTCTTTTTCCGGTCGTTGCTCCGGTTTGTGCAATATCTTTCTTACGAACATGCAGACGGTCAGTCCTTTTTTTCTTTCCGATAAAACCAATGCCTCATTACTGTGCCAATACGCTAACAGAGATAAATAGCTCCTGTGTGTCCTCCCTCATTTTCGAGAGGAAATGAGGGAGGACGGATGAAGAACCAATCGAAAAAAAATGACAATAAATTCAAAATACATTTTAAACAAATAAAATAAATCAAATGAAATTCAATATAATAATAAATAATAAAATAATGAGTAAATTAAATATGAAAAGCGCTTTAATGTATATTCTCTGTTGGTTGTTGCTCATTTCCTGTGTAGAAAAGGAAAGTTCGAATACAGGCAGCACGCCGCCTTACAATCCGGAACAGTCGGTAGTAAGAGAGTCCTTCACGCCTGTTGAAGGCGGAATGGCTACGCAAGTGATCCTGAAAGGCGAAAATCTGGGCAACGATCCCAATCTTGTAAAAGTATATTTCAACAACAAACCCGCTCCTATCATAGGATGCGCCAGCGGCAGAGTATTGGTCGTCACGCCGCGACAACCCGGCGACACCTGCGTAATCTCTCTGGTAATAGGAAAAGATTCCAGCGCCTTTTCCCAAAAGTACGTTTACCACACAAGAGAAATAGTAGCCACCCTGGTAGGGCAAAAAGGAACGACCAGCTTCAAAGCCGGTACTTTCGGCGAAGCCACGTTTGTCGACCCGACCTACCTGACGGTGGACGACGAGGGAAATCTCTTTCTTGCTCATCAGAACAGTCCTCACAGCGTCGTGATGATCAGTCAGCAGAATCAAACAGTGACGCAGTTATTCGTCTGTCCGAATAAACCCAATGCGCCTTCTACCGACATTACGGGAAGAATCATTGTGGTTCCAGCCGACGGTAACGAAACCTATAAAGACACGTATTTCGAATTTGACGCCGATGCGCAATGGGCGCCGAGAACAAGAAGAATACTGCATCCTTCCGCTGAGGACAGAGCTGCCGGAATGCTGGATTTTAACATCAATCTCTACAAGCACTCCTTTGCCATTTGCATGTTGGACAGTATGGTATATCTGCGATCCAACCGTGATGGTTATATGGTGAAGTTCAACCCGAAAACACGGTTAGGACAGTCAATGGACGCCGACCTCAACGGCGTGAAGGATATATGTAATCCGGCGAATACCGATTCCTATCTTGTATTCGATCCGGTGAACAAATCGAGGATGTATTGCGCCAGTACGGGGCAACATTGCATTCATTACTACGATGTTTTGACGGGAGAAACCGGCGTATATGCCGGAAAATTGGGTGAATCCGGATGGAAGGACGGCCCGGCGGAAGAAGCGCGTTTCTATCAACCGCGACAAATGGTACTGGACAATGAAGGCAATCTGATCATTGCTGAGCAAGGCAACCACTGTATCCGCAAAATTTCGCCGCAGGGCGTCGTATCGACAGTGATCGGCATTGCCGGAAAAACAGGCAATCAGGACGGCAGTCCCGAAGACGCCACGTTCAATGCGCCATGGGGCCTGTGTATCGACAGAAGGGACGGCAGTATTTATATTGCCGATCGCGGCAACAGATGTATCCGTAAATTAACCATCGAATAAACAGTAATCAACATGAAAAAAACATTTCATACAGTCATCTTCCTGATGATTCTTGCCGCACCGCTTGCCGCACAGCGCAACCTGACCGTGTCGGGTACGGTGTTTGACGAAAACGACGAATCCATGCCGGGCGTTACTGTCTATTTGAAGGACAGAACAGGCGTGGGAACCACCACCGGCATCAACGGCGCTTTTTCAATCAGAGCGGCTAAAAACGACATTATCGTTTTCTCTTTTGTCGGATATGAAAATCTGGAATACCCCGTGTCGAAAGACGAAACGGACGTTAACATCCGATTGAAAGTTTCTGCCACGCAAATGGAAGAAGTAGTGGTGGAAGCGCTGGGAACCACCCGCCGCAAAATCACTACGGTGGGCGCCGTGAGTACCATTGATACGAAGGAATTGCAAATTCCGGCCACCTCTATGGCCAACATCCTCGGAGGACGTATGGCGGGCGTGATCACCATGCAGACCAGCGGCGAACCCGGCAAAAATATCTCCGAATTTTGGATCAGGGGTATCGGGACTTTCGGCGCCAATGCCTCCGCTTTAGTATTGATTGACGGACTGGAAGGCGACCTCAACTCGATTGACCCCGCCGACATCGAAAGTTTCTCCATACTGAAAGACGCTTCCGCAACAGCGGTATATGGCGTAAGAGGCGCCAACGGAGTAGTGCTGATCTCCACCAAACGGGGCGAGGAAGGCAAGCTGAAACTGGCCGCCCGCGCCAACTATACCCTTGCCAGACTGCAACGAATGCCGGAGTATGTCAATGCTTACCAGTATGCCTCGCTGGTCAACGAAGCGCTGGTAGTCAGAGGCGACCAGCCCAGATACAATGAAGGACAAATGGATATTATCCGTTACGGGTTAGACCAGGACCTTTTTCCCGATGTAGACTGGCAAAAGGAAATCATCCGGCCTGTAAGCGTACAGCAGACCTATTATCTGAGCGGGCAGGGCGGCGGCAGCGTGGCGAAATATTTCCTGAGTCTGGGTATGTCCGACGAAAGCGCCGCCTACAAGGTAGATCCGAACAGCGAATTTAACGTCAAAACAGGCTACAATACCTATTCGTACCGTACCAACCTGGACATCAAACTGACGGAAAGCACCAGAATCTTCTTCGGTACGGACGGTTATCTTACGCGCAAAACGCAGCCGGGTATCACCAATACCGACTATCTCTGGTTTTCCCTGTCGTCCATGAATCCCATGCAGGTACCGCTGAAGTACTCTACGGGAGAAATCCCATCCTACGGAACAGGCAGCGATAACATATCCCCCTACGTGTTGATGAACTACACAGGTACCGCCTCGGACAACACCAACACCTTCAAAACGACCATCAGCCTGAATCAGGATCTGTCAATGCTGATCAATGGGTTGAAAATACGAGTTCAGGGCGCTTACGATACCAAAGCCTATTTTTCGGAACGACGTAGCGTAATGCCCGACCTGTACTATGCCTCCACAAGGGGCGTGAACGGCGAATTGCAAATCGTAAAAAGGGTCAACAAACAGACGGCAGGCTATAGTTTCAGTCAGCGTCAATATCGCAAATATCACCTCGAATCGACGCTGAACTACGACAAAACATTCGGCAATGCGCACCGGTTCTCCTTTCTGACTTATTACTACATGAGCGATTCGAAAGACACCAACGACATCACCTCCGGAGGCATCGGCATGAGCATGAAAGCCATCCCGAAACGCTATCAGGGTATTTCCAGCAGGGTGACCTACGGATACAGGGATACTTATCTGTTGGATTTCAATTTCGGATACACCGGTTCGGAAAATTTCAAGAAAGGACAAAGGTTCGGACTTTTTCCGTCCATGGCGCTGGGATGGGTGCCTTCGCAGTACGAATGGGTAAAAAACACGCTTCCGTGGGTTAGTTTCTTCAAAATTCGCGGGTCATACGGAACGGTAGGCAACGATAAAATATCCAGCACCCGCTTTCCCTACCTGACCATTGTAAATGCCTCCGCAGGCGCCGGATGGAGCTATACGGAGGGCGGTATCACCGAAAACAGCATAGGAGCGGATAACCTGATGTGGGAAAGCGCCGTCAAATCGAACATTGGTATGGATACCCGTTTTTTTAAGGATAACCTGACATTGACCATGGACTTCTTCTTAGACCGGCGGAACGGTATCTTCCAACAGCGTGCCAATATCCCCGGATATGTGGGACTGGTACAGATGCCTTACGGAAACGTGGGTAAAATGAAAAGCTACGGATCGGACGGAAATATTTCCTATACCTACCCGATCAGCAAGGACATGCATTTCACCGTTCGCGGCAATTATACCTACTCGACCAACAAAGTGGAAAATTACGAACAGGCAGCCCAGAAGTATGACTACCAAAACAGGAACGGATATCCTCTCAATTCCATCAGAGGATACATCTCAATGGGGCTGTTCCGCGACGAGCAGGATGTGGAAAGCAGTCCGAAGCAAAACTTCACTTCGGAAGTGCTGCCGGGCGACATCAAATACAAAGATGTGAACGGCGACGGACAAATCAACACCGACGACCGCGTGGTACTGTCCTACCCCACCTACCCGCGACTGATGTACGGCTTCGGCGGCGAATACAGGTGGAAAAACTTTACGGCAGGCTTCCTGTTTAAAGGCACGGGCAATAACACCTTTTATTATACAGGACAGTCCGTAACACAGTTCAGTACCACCTATACCAACGGGATGGGCTATATACCGTTCCACAACGGAGAACTGGGGAATGTGCAAACCCTCGTTGCCGATCAGACCAACCGGTGGACGCCTGCCTCCTATTCGGGCGATTCCTCAACGGAAAACCCCGACGCCCGATTCCCGCGACTGACCTACGGGAACAATGCCAACAATGCACAATTGTCCGACTTCTGGCAAGGCAACAAAAAATTTCTACGCTTGCAGGAAATAACGCTGAATTACAACTGGAAACCGGAATTTTTCAGAAAAGTGGGCGTCTCTTCCGTAGACTTGCAAATGGTGGGTAGCAACCTCTATATATGGGACAGCGTCGGGATTTACGACCCGGAACAGGCACAGTTCAA
>JAIRMH010000157.1 GCA_031258835.1 Tannerella sp. | reverse complement strand
GTAATCTGAAAAATTTAATGCTAACTTTGCGTGATAAAAAGGGAAGGAACAAGATTAAGTGAATCTATCGAAGTAAAAAAATGTATTAAATTATGAAAGGCTTAATGAAGAAAATAATTATAATCTGGGTATTGCTGATCTCCTGCGGATGTATATTTGCTCAGGAAAAATATCAGGCAAATTGGGAGTCGATTGATAGTCGTCCGATGCCCCAATGGTATAGAGACGCCAAATTCGGCATTTTCATTCATTGGGGACTTTACAGTGTGCCTGCATGGTGTCCCGATGGTTATGCCGAATGGTATTGGTGGCGGTTAGACGTCCAAAAAGAACCGGCGCTGACGGATTTTCACCGGAAAAACTATGGCGAAAATTTTCGCTATCAAGACTTCGTTCGTGGTTTTACCTGCGAACAATTCCAGGCCGGAGAATGGGCGGAATTGTTTCGGAATGCCGGAGCCAAATATGTTGTGCTTACTTCTAAACACCACGAAGGTTTTGCTCTTTGGAATAGCGAACATGCCTGGAACTGGAATTCTTACGATACCGGTCCGCACCGCGATCTTTGCGAAGAGTTGACCACCGCTGTAAAAAATGTCGGACTACACATGGGATTTTACTACTCGCTATACGAATGGTTTAATCCGTTGTACAAAAAGGACATAAATCAATATGTGAATGAGCACTTATTTCCACAAATGAAAGACTTAACCAACCGCTACCTGCCGGACATTTTTTGGACGGACGGCGAGTGGGACTATCCCTCGGAAGAGTGGAAAAGTACGGAGTTTCTTACTTGGCTGTTTAATGAATCGCCTGTCGGGAAGACGGTTGTTGTCAACGACCGCTGGGGAAAAGAAACCCGAAGCCGGCACGGAGGCATCTATACGACCGAATACGGCGAAGTGCATCCGGGAGTGGAACGAAATGAACAACAATATCACTATTGGGAGGAAAACCGGGGTATCGGACATTCGTTTGGTTTCAACCGCAATGAAAAGCCGGAAGATTATTTGTCGTCCGACAGTCTGATTCACTTGCTTATCCAAACCGTATCGAAAGGCGGAAACCTGCTGCTCAATGTCGGCCCTACTGCCGACGGACGTATCCCGCTTATCATGCAACAGCGACTATTGGACATCGGGCAATGGCTTAAAGTAAACGGAGAAGCTATTTATGCTACTTCAGCGAGAACGTCGACGACTGAAGTAGCCGACAAACATATATACTTCACAGTTAAAGGAAAGGATTTGTATGTAATATGCGTGCAATATCCCGACAAGCCGGTTTATATCCGTTCTGTCGGGAAAAAACCTTCGGCCGTCGCTCTGCTCGGATCCGACTTGCCGGTACGTTACTCATACGAAAAGAACAGGATAAAAATTATACCTCCTGTATTAAATCCGAGCCATATACCCTGTCATTCCGCATGGGTGTTCAAACTGTCGGAATGTTTGGAATAACTTTATTTTTATAATTTTAAAATCACATCCATTGAAACATTTACTATTATCTGCTATTTTTATTTTGTGCGTTGCGGAAGTTTTTCCTCACAACAAAGTGTTGTTTGAAATCGGTCGGCAGGACGATTCCGCTTCCGAATTTGCTTTATATCCCGATCAATATGATTCTTTCCTGGCTAATTTCAGCGGCGAAAAATCGTATTATGTCGGTTATTCATCTCCTGATCAACAATGGCCTTATGCCTTTCCCGGCCCGGTCGACTCATGGGGCTGGGTATCATCCCCGGCATTTTCCTTCCATTTGGTTTCAGGTGGAAAAAACAACCCGGCAGGGCGATTGCAAACTGTCCTTGTTTTTTGTGGGCGTCAATCATAAACATCCTGCCAAAATTCGCATGGAAGTGAACGGACACCGTTTTGAAGAAATGGTGACGGGAAAAGATTCGATTACCCTGTTGAATGGTAAAACGCGAAACGGGACGCCACAGTCAATCAACATTACATTTCCGGCCTCGTGGCTGGTGCAGGGCATCAACAGGATTCGCCTGGGAACGATTGCTGGCTCGTGGGTAGTGTTCGACCGTATTTGTTTGGAAACGCCGGAAGCCGTGCGGTTGGGCAAAGCCTCTTCTTCGCTGATCCGTTCGGCACAAACCGCGCCATTTGAATACCAACAGGAAAATGGTTTACGGGTACAGCCTGTACTGGTGGATATGACACAATTTGACGCTTCTCAGGAATTGACTTTTCAGGTCAGCGGATTTCCTGCCGTTACACGCAAGGTAGAAGTCGGAGAAAGTATTCAGGAAATCTGCATACCTGCATTACCGGCCGGCCGGAGACCGGGAAAGGCCGTTTTTACGGTACAACAGGGGAATGAAACAGTATATCGGGGCGATATTGTCCGCTCGCCGGCGCCCTTACATGAGTATGCCGATGATGTGGATTTGATGATCGGAACAGGCAATTCCCGCTGGATGTTCAAACCCGGCCCCTGCCTTCCTTTGAGTATGGTGCAAATAGCGCCCGACAATCAGGATGAAATCTGGAAAGCCGGATACGAATACACTATCGAAAACATTATGGGATTCAGTCATTTCTGTGATTATTCAATGGTAGGGCCGCTGATGCAGCCCACTTGCGGAAAGTTGCAGGTAAATCCGGGAAGAGAACAGTTTCCCGATGAAGGCTATCGTTCCCGCATCGACAAATCATCCGAACAGGCAAAAATAGGACACTATTCGGTATTCATGACCGATACGAAAATTAAAGCCGAACTGACGGCTACCCGCCGCGCCGCGCTTCAACGTTATACATTTCCCAAACGGGACGACGCACGTATCTTGATTGATCTGTTTATCCCCGCCGAAACCCTTTACAATTTGACGGATGCCCGTATAACGAAAGTAGGTAATAGCGAAATTGAAGGATATGCATCTTATTACGGCGCTATCAGCGGTTATACGCTTGAACAGGAATATACCGTCTATTTTGTATTGCAGTTCAGCAAACCTTTCCTTTCTATGGGAGGTTGGGTGAATGAAGGCGTACAGCCGGTAACGAGTTATATTCCGCTGTGGAATCGCAACCATGAATTTACATCCCCATACGATATCCGTCACAATACCGATGAAATTAAGGGGAAAGGGGATGTCGGCGTTTTTGCAGAATATCAAACACGGGAAGGTGAAGAAATATTGGTGCGATCGGGAGTATCACTGGTAGATATAGCCGGTGCACGGAATAATCTGGAAACAGAACTGTCCCGACCTTTCGGTTGGGATTTTGAAGGGATCGTACAAAATGCGCGATCCGTCTGGAACGATTATTTGGGACGCATCCAAATCGAAACCGACGATTACCTGCAAAAGAAAAAGTTCTATACCAATCTTTACCGTTCGATTGCGGCTAAAGCCGTATGGAGCGACGCCGACGGACGTTATCGCGACGAAGACGAAATCATCCGGCAATTGTCCGATCCGTCGGACGTCATCATTTCCGGCGAATACTGGAATACTTTCTGGAATATCCAACCGCTATTTAATCTCATAGCGCCTGAAATATCCTCTCAATGGGCGAAATCGGCAATTACTCTGTATGAAAACACCGGTTGGTTTAATACGGCGCCAGTTGGAATTGAACATTCGGGCATTATGGTGGCTATGCATGTCATTTCTCAGATACAGGACGCTTGGCAAAGCGGAATCCGGGATTTCAATCTGCCTGCCGCTTACGAAGGATTGAAAAAAATGTTGACGGTCACACCGCAAAAATATCCGGGAGGCGGAACAGTTGGCGTGGAACATCTGGTCCCTTATATGCATT
>JAIRMH010000088.1 GCA_031258835.1 Tannerella sp. | reverse complement strand
AGCCGTATATATTTTATCAGCAGATAGACATAAAACAGCGTAAAGAGGGCGACGGATATTTTAATGAACGGGGCCGGCAGCGTGAAACAACTGACGGCGAAAGCTACCGACAGACTCAGAATAGGAATGAGTTCGCGCATTACTCTCTTCCTGGTAACATAAGTTGCATTGACAAGCAAAATCATCGTACAGGTGAACAGGAAAGCCTGATAAACGGCCACAAAGAGCGTCGTAACCTGAAACATCAGGACGTTGTCGGTATCGGAAGGGGAAATATGGTCTATTAATTCCAGCACATTGACAAACCCGAAAAAGCAATAGGTGAAAATCATCATCCGCAGGGCTTTCCGGTAAACGGGCGATTGCGCATGGCGGCACAGCACATGAAACAGCAGTCCGAAAATAAACAGCGTCGCCGCAAGCGCCAGCGTGATACCGAGATAGACGGGGATTTCGCCACTCATACCCCCATCCGTCAACAGATTATTTGCAGCTTTCGGATAATCTGCATTAAAATGAACCGCCTGCACACATTCCATTTACATCATCACTTCGGCCACTTTCGCTTTCAGATTGTCGCCCCGCAAATCACGGGCAAGAATCGTTCCGTCAGGGCCAAATAAGATAATCTGCGGTATCCCTCTAATACCGTACAATTCGGTAGGAATAGTTTGCGCATCCAATATCTGCGGCCATGTATTTCCATCTTCTTCTATTGCCGCCACCGTATTTTTGCGTTCATCCCAAACCGCGACACTCACAACATCAAATTTATCTCCTTTGTATTTATTATAAACCTCTGCTATCACAGGCGTCTCCATGCGGCAAGGCTTACACCATGACGCCCAAAAGTCGACAAGCACATATTTCCCTTTACCTACATAATCGGAAAGCGAAACAGGAGATCCATCTCTATTTCCATTTTCAATCGTAAAGTCAATAAACGGCTTACCTACTGCCGTTCCCCCTAACGTTTCATAAAATGCAGCCATTTTTTTTACAGGGCCGAAATTCAATACATATTCGCCCAAATGTCCGGTTACTTCCTGAAATTTTTCGGCCGACAAATCCATCTGATTTTGCATCCATATATAAAAAACGATTGCTCCCATAGCATCGTTCGGATGTTCCTTGAGGTATGCCATATGCAACGTCTCCATATCCGAAAAAAGACGATTTACAATTTTCTTCTGCAACTCCGACCTTTCAACTTCTGAGACAGACGTTCCTATATTGGCATATTGCTCCCTGGCTTCATGGACGATAGCGTCGCTTTCCGACCAAAATTCACTCAGCTTATCGTTAAGTGGCGTCCCTTTTGCACTGTACGGATCAGACAAATCCACGCTTATCGTCCCTTTTTCAAGCACAAAGTCAGCATATAAATCACTCACTACAAGTTTTATCACCTCCGCTTCATCGATCACTCCTTCAAAAACAAACTTCCCGTTTGTAACTTCTGCACTGTCAACAATGATATCTTTCGTATAATCCGACATATATACAGTTTCCCCACTTAAGATCTTATCGGGAACAACGCCCTTAATGACATACCTGTTACTCCCGCCGTCACAAGCGGTTAATGCGGCTATACATATAGTTACGACAACCATTTTCAAATTCTTCATCTTCCGTTTTTTTTAGTGAAACATAATTTTAGCGACAAAGATAAACCAAATCTTTGACAACGAACACAAAACATTTTATATTTTTTTATATGGTTATTCTTCTTTTTTTCAATACCTTTGCTTCCTGAATTTTAAAATTTAAGTGATTCGAATGATTTTTTTGGGATCGTAATTATGACGGAAAAAGAGAAAAAACAGTTTGAAGTTGACAAAAGATACCTTCGAATGGCAAAGATATGGGCGGAGAATTCATATTGTAAACGACGACAGGTAGGCGCTTTGATTGTAAACAACCAAATGATAATTTCAGACGGGTACAACGGAACTCCTGCCGGTTTTGAAAATATATGCGAAGACGAAAATTATCAAACAAAACCCTATGTGCTTCACGCCGAAGCGAATGCCATCACGAAAGTGGCGGCATCAAACAATAACAGTTCGGGCGCGACAATATATATTACCTCCTCGCCCTGCATAGAATGTGCAAAACTTATCATACAAGCGGGTATCAAACGCGTTGTGTTTTCGGAAAAATATCATACGGACGAAGGGATCAAACTTCTTAACCGTGCAGGCATCACAGTAGATTTAATTGAAATAAAAACATAATATAAGAAAAATGAGCATGAAAAGAAACAGACATTTATGGGCTACACTTCTAATTGTCATTAGTTTAATACTTGGATTTTATGCAGGCAAATATCACCGCACCTTTAATCCGCAATTTAAAATATTGCGTTCGGAACAAAACAAGATAACCGAAGCGCTTGATGTAATAAGCAAAAATTATGTCGACACCGTAGACATCAACCATCTGTCGGAAAGCGCAGTAATCAAGATTGTCAGCGAACTTGATCCACATTCGTCCTATATCCCGGCGTCGGATGTCGAATCGGCGAACGAAGAACTGGAGGCTTCATTCAGCGGCATAGGGATACAGTTCAACATGCCGTTCGACACGATCTTTGTCGTAAGCGTCATATCAGGAGGGCCGGCAGAGAAAGCCGGACTAATGCCTTTCGACCGGATCATAACGGTGAATGATTCGGTAGTCGCAGGACGGAATATCAGCATGACGAAGGTTATGAGAACGTTACGAGGGCCTAAAAACAGTACCGTCAGATTAGGAATACAACGTGGAAATGCCAAAGAGCTGACGCAATTTGAACTCATACGCGGAGATATACCGAACATCTCCGTAGATGTATCGTACAAAGTGAACGATGATATCGGATATATCAAAATAGCGAAATTCTCAAGATCTACTTATAAAGAATGCCTTACGGCTATCGCCAAACTTAAACAAGAGGGAGCCAAAGGATTTATCATCGACCTGAGGGATAATCCCGGCGGATATATGGAAGCGGCGATAAATGTCATCAACGAATTTTTGCCGAAAGGCCGCCTGATTGTCTATATGCAGGGACGCGCATATCCCCGCATTGACAGCTATTCAAACGGTAAAGGGACTTGTCAGGATGCACCCCTCGTCATTCTTATCAACGAACTGTCGGGGTCGGCAAGCGAAATTTTTTCCGGTGCGATTCAAGACAACGACCGCGGAATTATTATCGGAAGACGCTCATACGGAAAAGGCCTCGTACAAACCAAACTCGATTTGAGAGATCGCTCGGAACTGCTCCTTACGATTGCACGCTATTATACGCCTTCGGGAAGATGTATTCAAAAGGAATACGAATTGGGAAAAGCAGAAGAATACAGCTATGACTTAAGCAACCGTTATATGCATGGAGAATATTATTCCGCCGACAGCATTAAATTAATTGATTCCCTCGAATTTAAAACAATTGGCGGACGCGCCGTTTACGGCGGCGGAGGCATAATGCCCGATATTTTCATTCCACGTGATACGACCGGCATTACATCCTATTATTCAAATGTGATAAATACAGGCGCCCTGTACCAATTCACACTCGCTTATTCCGATAAAAATCACGACTTACTTAATTCGTTCGAGAGCTATAACGACTTGTACGAATACCTCAAACAACAACCTTTGATTTATGAATTTGCCGATTATGCCGCTTCAAAAGGAATAAAAAAACGCCCGACACTGATAAATATATCCAAAGATTTAATAGAGACGTACTTATACGCATTTATCGTCCGCAACTTCTTCGATTACGATGGGTTCTACCCGATTTTATTGAAAAACGATCTTACCCTGAAAAAAGCGGTCGAAGTGATAAACGAAGGTAAATGGAACCCGGCATTTTTCGGAGCATACCCGGACAACGATAAAAAAGATCTTTATTCGATAGAAATTCCCGAAAAAACTATCGACCGCTTTATGCAGAACTTGGATTAGTAAATGCCGAATCTGTTAAGGGAAGAATAGCGTTGAAAAATGAAAAATGAAAAACAATTTATTAGAGATGAAATAAATAAATTGAAACAATCCTTACCGTATAAGACGGTGGCATATCTTTCGGAAAAAATTTGCCGCCGTCTTATACAAACGGAGGTATTCCAAAAAGCTCATTGTATCGCTCTATATCATTCTATTAAAGGGGAAGTCCGGACGATTGAACTGATAGAAGAATGGTATAAAAAAAAGAAAATTGCACTTCCCGTCATTTCCGGCAATAACATGAACTTCTATCCATATACGGGAAAAGAACATATGATTGCCGGAGCGTTAAATATACCGGAACCGAACATATCGGGAACGATCCATCCCGTGAACATACCGGCTAAATTGATGTCGGGGGAAAAATCTCCGTTTCAAATGGAATCCCTTTCCGCTGAAATGATTCCGGCAGAAGACATTGATCTTTTTGTCGTACCCGGAATTGCGTTCGACCGTGAATGTAACCGTTTAGGACGCGGGAAAGGTTTTTATGACGTTTTTTTGTCCGGAACGGATAAGCCGACAATCGGCCTTTGTTTCGGATTCCAGCTGAAAGAACATATTCCAACGGAAGCGCATGACCGGAAAATGACAATGGTCATAACCGAAGATGTTATCGTATCATCACATCGTCAATAACATCCGAGCCGGCATGCTCATTGAGCATTATCACCAGACGTTTCCTCATGGATATTAATTCGTTACGCACAACGGACGATGCCATAGATACATAAAGAATCCGATTTTTAACATATATATTCGTCGTATATCGAGCGATTGAGGGGCCAAGAAGCTCCCCCCACAGGCGCTGTACGCGCGCCTCAAGCATCTTATGGTACAGTTCCGGATTATCCCTCCAGAAAAGCCGTAAAGTTTCACTTAAGCGAATTGTCTTTCTACGTATCATATATTTATTGATTTGTTTTATTTTCCATCAGGCGAACATCCCCGTGTTCTACTTTGAATAACGAGTAATCCTGTCCTATTGCCTCAAGTATGTGGTCCAGATACTTACGGTTCGTATCCGTTATAAAAATTTGCCCGAAACGGTCGCCGCTTACCAGGCCGGTAATCTTCTCTACCCGTTCCGCATCCAACTTATCGAATATATCATCAAGCAAAAGTATCGGTTTTGTCACGACTTTGGACGACATATAAGAAAACTGCGCCAGTTTCAATGCAATCAGAAAAGTCTTGTTTTGTCCCTGCGAACCTGTATGGCGCATAAGTTGCTCATCGAGCGTCATCGTCATATCATCTTTGTGAACGCCAACCGAAGAATATCCCAATATGCGGTCTTTTGCCCTCGAATCTTTAAGCATATGTATAAAATCACCGGCAGCCAACTGGGAAACATAGCTCAAACCAACGGTCTCGCCGGCATCGCAAATTAAATGATGATATTCATTAAAAACCGGAATTAACGTTTGGACGAACATATTCCGCTGTTCATAAATCTGCAATCCATAAGTCGCCATTTGCATTTCAAAAACATCATACAGCGACGCATCGTTACGCTGCTCGCGCAACAATACATTGCGTTGCATCACAGCTTTATTATATTGTATCAACGCATTAAGATACGATTTATCATGCTGGGAAATAATCATATCAATAAAACGCCGACGCTCATCGCTCCCGCCTCTTATCAAATCCGAATCGGTCGGAGAAATCACGACAAGAGGCAATAATCCGATATGTTCGGACAAACGTTCATACTCTTTCTTATTCCTCTTGAATTGCTTTCGTTGATTACGCCGCACAGAACAAAAAATATCCTCTTCTTTCCCGTTATAATCATATATCCCCTGAAGGATGCAAAAATCTTCTCCTTTTCGTATCAGCCGACTGTCTGGAGTATGCACATGGCTTTTACAAAAAGACAGGTAATAGATGGCATCCAACAAATTTGTCTTTCCCATACCGTTATTGCCGAAAAAACAATTTGTTTTCACCGAACATATTACTTCCGTCTGGCGTATATTTTTATAATTCAATATAGATAATTCATTTATTATCATAGGTATCCTTATCTTATCAAAAAAACTTCTCCCGACAAATATAAAAATTATCTTTCGATTTGTGTAATATCTCAACAAAAAAAAGTAATTTTGCACGCCGATTTTCTGTATACGAAAATTCGCATATACATTAGTAAATATAAACATCAAATATTATGGCAAATAAAGAGACGGAAAAAAAGGTCGCTACGGCAGAACAAGAAGTAGGAGAAATTGTATCTCGTTCGGAACAATTTATTGAAAACAACAAAAAAAATATCTCATTCGGCATCATTGTAATTGCAGGAATAATAGGCATCATACTGGCTTATAATTACTTATACTCTATTCCAAAAAACAAAAATGCTGCAGTCGCCATATTCAAAGGCGAACAATATTTCATGAAAGATTCGTTCAATCTTGCCCTTAATGGTAATGGCGTCGATTATGACGGATTCGAACAGATCATCAAACAATATAGCGGAACAAAGCCGGGCAATCTCGCAAAAGCATATGCCGGCATCTGTTATTATAAAACAGGCGATCTGGAAAACGCTATCAAACACCTGGAATCGTTCAAGAGCAATGATGATAATATTGCACCTGCCATAACAGGGCTGATAGGCGACTGTTATGTTGAATCAGGCGATGTAAAACAGGGAATCTCTTTTTTTGAAAAAGCGGCGACACAGGCAAACAACGATTTGATAAGCCCCGTTTACCTGAAAAAAGCCGGCATAGCTTACGAAAGCCTGCAACAATATGACAATGCCGTTAAAGCATATACGACTATCAAAGAAAAACATGCCGCATCTATGGAAGCAACGGACATAGAAAAATATATTATCCGCGCTCAACTGTCGGCAAATAAATAAATATGGCTACCGCTTATCATAATTTATCATCCTGCGATATAAATAACATTCCCGATGCGTCAAAAATGCGTGTCGGGATTGTCGTTTCCGAATGGAACCGCTCCATAACGGAAAAATTACTGGAAGGCGCCTGCAATACGCTGGGAAAACATAACGTCCCGACAGAAAACATCATTGTATACCACGTACCGGGAAGTTTCGAGCTTACCTTCGGTGCGCAGCAAATGACAAAATATGGCGATGTTAATATCGTGATCATCCTGGGATGCGTAGTCAGGGGAGATACGCCACATTTTGATTATGTATGCGAAGGCGTCACCGAAGGGATCACGATGCTAAACGCAACACAGGATATCCCAGTGATATTCGGCCTTTTAACGACCGATAATATGCAGCAGGCAGACGACCGTGCCGGAGGTATACTTGGGAATAAAGGAGATGAATCTGCGATTACCGCAATAAAAATGTTCGATTTTATTTGCAGATTAAAAAAATAGTCTTACCTTTGCACCGCATTTATAAAAACAGGGCAGTTACCAGAGTGGCCAAATGGGGCAGACTGTAAATCTGCTGGCTTACGCCTTCGGTGGTTCGAATCCATCACTGCCCACATCTTTTTCAATCCTACTCCTACTCTGTTAAAAGTCAGAGTGAGAATTGCGGAAGTAGCTCAGTTGATAGAGCATTAGCCTTCCAAGCTGAGGGTCGCGGGTTTGAGTCCCGTCTTCCGCTCAAAACAAAAAACCCTCTTGAATACAAACATTTAAGGGGGTTTCTCCTTTCAAAAGCCCCCGTTTATTCCGTTAAATAGCAATTTACCCGCATAATGTCATCATTAATACTTGTTTTTTGACCTCCCGTCGGGGAAATAGAACGGCGTAAAATACCGCTCACGCCTGCGCGCCGGGGATATAGCAATCCTCCGCCCAGTCAATAATTTCCCGCGCCTGCTCCAAACTTGCCTGCACTACCTTATAATTCGTCACCCCGTCATAGCCCAGCGACTTATGAAGCAACTCATACGCATTCAGTAGAGCCCGGCACATCCTCCTGTCTTTCTTTGCAACGGCTTCCTGGTAATCCTTAAATTCCGGGCGACGCCCCCGTTTCAAACCCGCGCGCACATTCAGCACTCCGTCCAGCGCAATAAGTACGCCGCTCCATGCCGTATTACCGGCCATGCGTACATATTTGCTGTCACTGTAATAGTTGCCGTCCTTGCCGGCGTTCTCCGTCAGCAGCGAATGGGCGTTCTCCAAATAACGCTCCGCTTCACGGATAGGATTAATTTTTTCTATCATAGCCAATCTTTATTAGATTTATAGTACAAAGTTACATATAATAATCAACATATGTGCATATTTATCGAAATAATTTATTGCTGTAGAACATATAAAATAAACTGCATAATATTTTTGCGTATATTGATAATTCGGGATATTTCCGGATAAGGAGTTCTCTAATGTTTTCAACGTTTGCCTGACAATAAAAATCGTGAATTGTTTCAATAATAGGGTGTAAGTTGAGTAATTGCTGATGATTTGCATCATATAAATAACAGGAGCCGTTTTCAGTTCTAAAAATAGTTGATGAATTCATGCGTTATTTTTTTAAATGTACTAAAATTAATACTGGATTCGCCTCCGAATCAAGAGTTCTTGAAAGAGCCAACAATTGCGGGTTTACTATATCTCCCTTATCCTTACATTCTTCAATATAATCAAATAGTTCATGGGGCCATAAGTACGTAATTAACTTTTCATTATAAATACCATTCCGTGGAAAAAAATAATCCATACCCAACAGATCATCAACGAACCCTTTATTTATCCGGGTCGTTTTTCCGTCTTTTTTATTAAAATAAATGATATAAGGTTCTCCTGGCAATTTATTTCTAGGCTTTGCAAATGGGATTATCTCTGTCATGCAGAAAAAGAGATACGACTCTGTTTCATATACTGCTGTTACTTTATGCTTATTCTTCGTCTGTCTTACCAATTCCGTATTTTCCACAGAGTTCCCCCTATTCATCGCTTTTAAACATTCAGCTATTAATTTCATGTAATTCAACTGCGTATGAGTAGATAGTTTTAAATTGTCTTCAAAGCAGATCTCATATTGAGGAATCAGACCTTTATCTGTAATATAAAAAACAGTGTCATTCATAAAATTATAAAAAACAGCTTTGTCTTTGTAGTAAGTGATGCATTTAGAATCACCTATTGGTTGAGTCCAAGCAGGCAATGAATCAGCTTCAGTAACCACTTTTAAATAAAGCGTCTCAAAATTTCTATCAAAAAGATATAGGATACTTGGATAATCATAAATAACAAAATTATCTCCTACTAAAGAAAAATTCATTCCTCCAAATAGAAATTCTCCATCTTTTAAATCATTTGAATTTGGAGTTAATGGAGTATGCAACTTTTTCACTTTTCCGGTTGGTGTGCCGGCATTATCATATTCAATAAATTTTGTTCCTTTGGAGTAAAAATGATTATCTATATAAATAATCTGAGAAATGCCTTCCGGCTCTTCAAATGGCCCGTTTCCTCTATTCCCAATGGATCCGCAATAGTGGCCATTCCAATCAAAATACATTTGATAATAGAAAATATATTGAGGTGAAAATCTTATGTTTCCCTGGCCATGCCCCATATGGCTATTGGAGTTTGTCTCAAAGGGTACTCCTTGTGCAACTAAAACATAAAAAAAACGAAATATAGATTAGATATATTTTCATATAACCGCATCTAATAAGAAAGAACTCTTGGAGGCTTTTATCTCCAAGAGCCTTGTTAAACATAAACCAAGAGCCTTGTTAAACATAAAGTAAAACCATAAAAACTATAGCTCCTTACAATAACTTGCGTTGACACTTATGCCATATTGACCATAATAATCATAACCAAGATGACAAAAACAAGAGCATTTTCCCGAATCTTGATTTGCCACTTGATTGGCCCAGCCAAAATTGCAATAAGTTCCACCTTTAATCTGATCCAATTGCTCTTGACTAACCGAATCTCTGTTTAATTGACCTAATTTCAATTTAATCGTTCTCATTTTTTCAATTAACTTATTTATTCTAAAAATCCACCTCCTTGGTGGTCACAATGTTTTGAAGGCTATACCTTCATTTTTTTTACAAAATCCACCTCCTTATATTAAAGTGGCATTATTATAGAGTACTCTCAATCTTTTGAACTGAAATCCTCACCGTTTAAAGGATATTCTTCAGATTTATGATATAAAGTTAATCAACATTTTTAGCAATCCAAATCTTTTATGTTTTTTTAGCATTCGACGGCATCAAACAGGTCTGAGCATTTTAGCCTAAACCTCTCACAGAAAGGTGGCAAAAGGGGTGTAAGGAGACATGCGGATACGGTTTGACTGACGCAAATAGCCGCGCCAAGAGGGTTAATGTGCATCGGCGGCGAGCCGGAAGCCCAAAAAGTTGTGGCGGCTATCGAGGAAAGAATAGTAGTCTATGCGATACGAGACGCGAGCACATTCTGCAACGATGACCCAACTGCCACCACGAA
>JAIRMH010000040.1 GCA_031258835.1 Tannerella sp. | reverse complement strand
GCTAAAATTATTCAATTAATCATAAATATTGCAATTTCGCGCCGGTTTGATAAAAATATGAGTGATATCAAAGCCGATTTTTTCTATTTTTGCATGACGAATTTTGTTATAACTAATGGATAAATAAATAAGTAATAGTATGAATATTAAAATATAAAACGTATGAAAAGGGTAAGTGTTTTTATCGTTATTGTTGTGATGATTGGAGTGGGATCATGTACGTCGTTTTCTTCACGGAACGAATTGAAAACGGACATTGATACGATGTCGTATTATTTTGGATTATCACGTGCCGACGGCATCAAGAATTATCTTGTAATGCAGGCCGGCATAGATACGGCTTATATGGATGATTTTTATGAGGGTTTTAAGCATGGCTCAAAAAATTATGCTCCTGAAGATGTTGCATATCTCGAAGGAATGCGTATTGCCCATCTGATAAATAATCAGTGGGTGGGAAGTATCAACCGGGATATTTTCCTGGGTGATTCCGGTAAAACGATCAATCGGAAAGCTGTTCTGTCAGGATTCTATCAGGGCGTTAAAAAGTATGACGAGATGAATATTATGAGGGCGCAGACGTATAGCCAAGCTAAAATGAATGAAATAAAAGAACAATATAAGTTGGAGAAATATGCGGAAAGTATTGCTGCTAACGAAAAATTCCTTTCGGATAACAAAAACAAAGACGGTGTAAAGACGACCCCAAGTGGCTTGCAATACAAGATAATAACGGAGGGAACGGGGAATGTCCCGGAAGAAAAGTCTAAAGTGAAGGTTAATTACAGAGGTACGCTTATTGACGGGACGGAATTTGAAAGTTCGTATAAAAACAATGCCCCCGGTTCTTTTCGCGTTAATCAGGTGATTAAAGGTTGGACGGAAGCTCTGAAAATGATGCCTGTCGGTTCGAAATGGGAATTGTATATTCCTCAGGAGCTGGCTTATGGTTCAATGGGACAGGGAGGGAATATCCCCCCTTATTCAACGCTGATTTTTGAGGTTGAATTATTAGAGATAGAACCGGAAAAATAGATATTTCGACGATCCGTTTTTCAGCGCTCCATTTTTCCGGTTCGTTTTTTCGGTTCATTTGTTCCGGTTCATTTGTTCCGGTGTCTGATTTCCGCTCCGTTTTTCAGCGTTCCGTTTTCCGGTGTCTGATTTTCGGTTAGGTTTTAGGATAAAAAAGTCCGTGTTATTGCATCTACATCTTGTATTAGGATGATACGGACTTTTTTATTTGTGTTGCGTGATATTTTTATTCCAATGTTTTTTTGAAAATATCTTCTACTTCGTCTTTATATATCCCTCCTTCGTGCACTTTCTTGCCATCTACATAGAATGTAGGAACATAATAGTAGTCGTATTGATTGGCGACTTCTTCCTGTTCCGATTCTTCTATCATTTCAATTTCAATATTTTTATATAGATCCTGTTTTTTCAATTCATCGATATAAAAAAGCGCTTTTTTGCAGAATGGGCAGTTCTTTAAATAAAACAAGGTGATAGGTTTCATGTTCGTAACGGTTTAAAATTTCATATAAAGTAATCATTTATAGCCGGAGGAAGATTCTGTTTTATTCCGCCAGTACGAAGTCGAGTTGTTTGCGTTGCAGGTTGGCATGCGCTATTTTGATTGTTATCGGATCGCCGAGGCGGTAGATGTATTTATGTCGCTTTCCGATGAGGCAATAATTCTTTTCATCAAATTCGTAAAAATCATCATCCAAGTCTCTCATTGGGACAAGCCCTTCACATTTGTTCTCATTAAGTTCGACATACAATCCCCATTCTGTCACGCCAGAGATGACGCCATCATATACCCGGCCAATCTTGTTACTCATAAATTCCACTTGTTTGTATTTTATTGAAGCGCGTTCGGCATTGGCCGCAAGTTGCTCCATCGCCGAACAATGGTTGCAATAATCTTCATATTCTTGCTGGTTAACGCTCCGTTCTCCTTTCGTATAACGCTCAAGTAAGCGGTGTACTATCATATCGGGATAACGGCGGATGGGAGAGGTGAAATGGGTATAAAAAGGAAAGGCAAGGCCGTAGTGCCCAATGTTTTGTGTCGAATAGACGGCTTTTTGCATCGAACGTACGGCAAGCGTCTCAATAAGATTTTGTTCCGGTCGGCCTTTGGCTTTATCTAAAAGAGAATTTATACTTTTCGTGATTTCGCTTTTACTGCCGGTTGTTTTTAGTTTATATCCAAATCGACTGATAAATTCGGAGAAGTTCTGTATTTTATCAGGATCCGGTTGTTCATGTATACGGTAAATGAAAGTCTTTTTGTTCCTTCCTTTCGATGTTTTTCCAATCGTTTCCGCCACGTTCCGGTTTGCCAGCAGCATAAATTCTTCAATGAGGTGGTTTGCTTCTTTAGATTCTTTGAAATAAACGCTTAACGGTTTGCCCTTGTCGTCAATTTCAAATTTCACTTCATAGCGGTCGAAATCAATAGCTCCGTCGGCGAAACGTTTTTCCCGCAATATTTTAGCCAGCTCGTTCAATTTCAGCACTTCGTCTTTAAAATCGCCTTCGCAGGTCTCAATGATCTTTTGCGCCTCTTCGTATGTGAAACGGCGGTTGCTACATATTACCGTACGGACGATTCGGGATGTAAGTATTTCCGCTTTCCCGTTAAGTTCGAATATGACGGAATAACAAAGTTTTTCTTCGTCTTGACGGAGTGAACAGAGCTTATTGGATAGCTGTTCGGGAAGCATTGGGATGGTACGGTCTACGAGATATACGGATGTAGCGCGTTTGATAGCCTCTTCATCAATGATATCGTCAGGTTTGACATAGTACGTGACATCCGCAATATGAACCCCTACTTCCCAGTTGCCGTCCGCAGTTTTTCGGAGTGATAAGGCATCGTCAAAATCTTTGGCATCCTGCGGGTCGATCGTAAAAGTTGTAACACCGCGGAAGTCCTCGCGTTCCGCAAACTCTTTTTCAGGAATTTTTTCCGGTATATTACCTGCTGCCAGCTCTACCTTTTCGGGATATTTATAGGGGAGGCCAAATTCGGCAAGTATTGCATGCATTTCGGTGTTATTATCGCCCGTAGCGCCTAAAATATCAAGGATCTCTCCAATCGGATTTTTGGCATTTTCTGGCCATTCCGTAATTTTAACAACCGCTTTATCGCCATTCTTTCCCCCCTTTAGATTTTCTTTCGGAATAAAAATATCGTTAGCCAGCTTTTTATCTTCCGTCACCAGAAATGCGTAGCTGTGACTGATCTGTAAGATGCCGACATAAGTACGGTCTCTGGATTCAAGGATTTCGAGCACTTCGGCTTCCGGGTCGGCGCCTTTACGACGGGCAAAAAGTTGTACTCGTACGCGGTCGCCGTCCATCGCATGCCGCGAATTACGTTCTGCAACGCGTATCGACATACCTCCATCTTCGGAGATAAATGCATTATTGCCATTACTGCGGCGCTGAAATGTCCCGACGGCAATGGTACCAAGACTGTTATAGCGGAAACGTCCACTGTCGGTCTCTACTAAGATGTCGTCTTCTGTCATGGCATACAGGATTTCGAGAACCTGCAGTTTTTGTACTTGTCCTTCTACTCCTATTAATTTGCTGACTTGTTTGTAGTTATAGATTGATTTAGGTTCTTTATGAAAAAGTTCGGAGACGGCATGCACCATCAATTCTTTTTTCATTCGTTTGCTCTCGTGTGATTTGTTTTTTGCCGGCTTGTCATTACCGGAAACTTTCTTTTTGCTCATATGCTGTTTTTTAATATTCATTTTGTTGACTTTCTGTACACAATATAGTTAGTTATGGAAATAATTTTATATGCGATACAAATATAAGTCATTTATGTGATAAAATTGCACAAATGACTTTTTTAAAGATAACTTTTGGTTTGTCAAGATTTCCCCCGCAAATTTTTTCTATAAATTTTCCGGATATTTGTTTGTATGTAATCGAAAAATTTAATACAAACTTTCTTCTGTAAAAAACTGGTTTTTCATTTTATGCGTTTGGAAAACTCATGCTTTTCATGTAGTTTTGCACAATTATAAGTAAGCGAGGGTATCCTTTCAGGCGCCTAAGCAAAAGCAAAACTTAAATAATATGTACGAATGAAGAAAAAAGTGCTTGTGACCTATAACATGTTTCGTGAGGGTTTTTCGGAATTGGAAAGTAAATGTGAGGTTACGTTTCCTGACGGAGATGCGGATTTTACTTATGAAGAGGTGTCGGGGATGATTTCCAGCTACGATGCCTTGTGTCCCATGTTTAATTTTCCCGTTGATAAGGATTTGATAGATAGAGGCGTAAAATTGCGGATCATCGCTAATTATGCCGTAGGATACAATAATATAGATGTCGCTTATGCAGCGGCAAAGGGGCTTATCGTTGCCAATACTCCCGGTCCGACGACAGACCCGACCGCAAATCTTGCACTTGCACTGATTTTGGATACTGCCCGCCGTGTGAGCGAATGTGACCGTAAATTGCGCACCTTAGGGGCTAATATGAAAGTCGGCGTTCTTGAAAATTTAGGAGTAAGGGTTACGGGAGCTACACTTGGGATAATAGGTATGGGACGCATTGGAACGGCCTTATGTAAACGGGCAAGGGCGTGTGGTATGGATGTTATTTATTATAAACGCCATCGCCTGGATCTTAATGAGGAAACAAAATTGGGCGCCATATATGCGGATCTGGACGATTTGCTTGCCCAATCGGATTTTGTTTCGCTTAACGCGCCATATACGCCGGATACGCATCATATCATTGGAGAGGAAGAACTGAGAAAGATGAAATCAACGGCGATTCTGATTAATACTTCGCGCGGCTCGCTGGTCGACGAAAAAGCATTGGTAGAAGCCTTGAAAACAGGAGAAATATATGGCGCCGGATTGGATATGTTTGAATTTGGCGATCACCCTTTGCCGGAATTGCTGACGATGGATAACGTTGTGTTAACGCCTCATATAGGTACGCAAACCACATACTCGCGCATTGAAATGGCAAAAGCCGTTACGAATAATGTCATAGGATTTTTTGAAAAGGACCGTCCTGTAAACAGGGTCTTTTAAAATCTGTATTTTTAGTATCGCCGGATCTTGAATATTAAAAATACGGACAGAATTATACAACCATCGAGAATATGAACGCCGAGTTTATTTTGAACGAATTACAATCTGTCGGAACGTCGGAGAAAGCGACCCTTCTGCAGCGTTTTTTTAAAACAGGCCCCGGACAATACGGAGAAGGCGATGTCTTTATCGGAGTGGTTGTCCCGCATATTCGCAGCATTGCAAAAGCAAATCTCCGTATCCCCATGACAGAGATTTCCAAATTGCTGATGAGTAAATATCATGAGGCGCGTTTGTGTGCATTAGTCATCCTTACCGAACGTTTCAAAAAAGTCTCCGGAGATGAACGTAAAGAAATTTATGATTTCTATATAAAAAATACTTCCCGCATAAATAATTGGGATTTGGTGGATATTACGTGTCCGACTGTTGTTGGAGAATATCTGACGGATAAAAATCGAGATATACTGTATGAGTTTGCCGATAGTAATTATTTGTGGGAACAGCGGATATCAATCGTTTCGACGTTAGCTTTTATACGTAAAGGAGATTTCACCGATACGTTTGAATTGTCGAAAAAATTGTTGAATCATCCGCATGACCTTATGCATAAAGCTGTCGGCTGGATGCTGCGTGAAACAGGTAAACGCGATCGCAACCTCCTGACCGGTTTTCTCGAAAAATATGCCATGAAGATGCCCCGTACCGCATTACGTTATGCGATAGAGCATTATCCGGAGCCGGAAAGACAATATTTTCTAAAGAAAAAGAACTTCAAGGACTTCCCGAAAATCAATTGAACTCATTACCATATTTTAGTTGTGCATCAGCCATAAATTGTTTGATACGCTGCTCGTCTTCTCGTTTGCATATAAGCAGAACATTCCCGCTTTCGGCAACAATATAATCTTTGAGACCCTGTATTATCGCTAATCTTTTCTGGTTGCCCAACGCTATCACATTGTTATCGCTTTCGTAAAGTAGGGCACGTGTTTTCAGAAGCGCGTTATTGTTTTCGTCTTTCGTTGCAATATCAAACAGCGATCCCCATGTACCCAGATCGGCCCAGCCGAAGTCGACGCACAGCATATATACATTATCCGCTTTTTCCATTATACCATAGTCGATGGATATATTGGGACAGTAAGGATAATGAATATTAATAAAACTGCGTTCTTCAGGCGTATCGAACTTTTCCGCACCAAGGTCGAAACGTGCGGATATTTCCGGGAGGAACGTATGTATGGCCTTCATGATTGTATTTACATTCCACAGGAATATCCCCGAATTCCAGAAAAATTCGCCACTATCCATAAACACTTTTGCGAGTTCGGGATTAGGTTTTTCGGTAAAAGTCTTCACCTTCGTGAAATTTCCAATCGTCATGTCGCTACACTGTATATATCCATATCCGGTTTCCGGACGGCTCGGCTTGATGCCGAGTGTCATAAGCGCCTCATTTTCTTTTGTAAACGCCAGACCTTCATTTATCGCGTCCAGAAATTCGCTTTCCTTCAGGATAAGATGATCCGAAGGCGCCACCACGATATTCGCGTTCGGGTTACGCGTTTTTATATGATAAGCCGCATAAGCGATACACGGCGCCGTATTTCGTCGAGTGGGCTCGAGAAGAATCTGTTTCTTCTGAAGCAAAGGAATTTGTTCTTTAACCAGTTCGGCATATTTTTCATTCGTGACGATATAAATATTTTCCATCGGGATTATTTTGGAAAAACGATCTACCGTCATTTGTAATAAAGAACGTCCGATGCCGAAGAAATCAAGAAATTGCTTCGGATAACTCTCTCTGCTGAACGGCCAGAAACGACTTCCGATGCCCCCCCCCATTATTACGCAAAAGTTGTCTCTCATTAGTTTGTATTGAATTAATTAGTTATATATGATCCATTTCACATGACAAAGGAAATGAAATAATTTAAGTTTAACGGCAGGATAAGTGTAAAAAAAACCAAAAGCTTGCAAATTCAAAAAAAATGCTTACCTTTGCCCCCGTCTCCATCAAACGCCCAGATGGCGGAATCGGTAGACGCGCTGGTCTCAAACACCAGTGTCAGCAATGACATGCCGGTTCGATCCCGGCTCTGGGCACGTACTTTTATGCTTAGCCCCTTGTAAATCAATTGATTCGCGAGGGGTTGTTTTTTGGCTTTGTAGTGTATTTTGCAGTGTATTCCGTGCAGGTCAATATTGATGTGCACAGTGAGTTTACAAAATCGCCTGTTTTTTTCCCCAGTGTTGATTTTCTTTTTTATCTTTGTCAAAACTTTTAATCGAAACGGCTATGAGTGCATTATTTTTCTTTGTTATTCCGCTTGCCTTATTTGTATTGACTCTTTTTTTGGTTGTTGCCGCTGACGTTTGTGAAAGCAAAAGGGGACATTTGGCCGACCAGCTTACAAACGTTTCAATGATACTTTTAGTGCTTGCCACCCTTTCTGTTTTTGCAGGTGTTATGCTTTATGCCTATCGGAGCTGCCCTTGCTTATTTGCTCTATAAAATACGCAATTTTACCGAGGTATGTTTCGGGGGGATTCATATAGTCCTGTCCGGAAAGTTGAGCCGGTAGAAGATTGTATGTATTGCTATACTTTTTCCCGTCAATTCCTGCGTAATCAATTGACAGGTCAATGCACGGCTATAAAGGCGCGCATAATACCTATATTTATCTGTATTGCAGTATCTGAATTAAGCACACTGCTAAGCATTGCAACTCCCAGTTCGGTGAAAGCATAAGGTTTGCGCCTGACACCCATATTTATGGAATTGGTCATCACAATTTGTGATCTCCAATATTCCATTTCTCCA
>JAIRMH010000015.1 GCA_031258835.1 Tannerella sp. | reverse complement strand
AAAGCATTGCAGGCCGGTACCACTCATTTTCTGGGTCAGAATTTTGCGAAAGCTTTTGATGTGAAATTCATCAATAAAGAAAATAAGGAAGAATACGTATGGGCTACTTCCTGGGGCGTTTCTACCCGACTGATCGGCGCTTTGATAATGACTCATTCGGACGATAACGGATTAGTGCTTCCTCCTCGCCTGGCTCCTTATCAAATCGTTATTGTTCCGATATATAAGACGGGAGAACAACTTGTGCAAATCAACGAAAAGGCGGCTGAAATCACCGCAAAATTGAAAACGTTGGGCATCCGTGTGAAATACGATAATTCGGATAATAAAAAACCGGGATGGAAATTCGCCGAATACGAACTGAAAGGTGTTCCCGTGCGCTTGGCGATAGGTGCACGCGACCTTGCAAACGGAACAATAGAAGTTGCGCGTCGCGATACGCTGGAAAAAGATACCGTTTCTGTTGAAAATATTGACACGTATGTAAAGGACTTGCTTGAAGACATTCAACGGAATATCTTTAAGAAAGCTTTTGATTATCGCACTTCGGTGACTCGCACGGTTGATTCGTATGATGAATTTAAGGTTGAGATAGAAAAAGGAGGATTCTTGTTGGCTCACTGGGACGGTACACCGGAAACGGAAGATAAAATCAAGGCTGAAACGAAAGCGACGATACGTTGTATCCCTATAGAGGGAGATAAAACTCCGGGTAACTGTATGGTAACAGGTCGTCCCTCGATGCAACGGGTGATTTTTGCACGCGCATATTAAACGTTTTTTTATCGAGTTATTATATAAATATTGTTTGCCCCCCCCGTCTGTTGCGAAATATTTTTTGTCGTAGTCAGATAGGGGATTTTATTGTTGTGTAGCTCGCTTTTCGGCATATATAGAAAAAAAATCTCTGTCTGATGTAGCAAACCGGGTGTTGTTACGTTATAAGGATAGAATGAGCAATTACAGTCATATCATAAAAGGAGTTCGTGAATGCGATGCGCAATCGCAGATGATGTTTTACGATTTGTTTATTCGTTCGGTTTATAGAAGTGCATATGCCATTACAGGAGACGAAAGTGAGGCGGAAGAAATTGCACAGGATACGATGTTGAAGGCGTTTGGCCGACCGGAATTGTTGAACGACGATGCCGCAGCTATGGAGCGGATGCTCCGCCGTATAGCATCTAATGCGGCGATCGATGTGGTACGTAGACGGAATGATTTTTTTATTTCAAAAGATGATGTTCCCGATTGTGAAGATGATGATGATGAAACGGCGTATGATTTCAGCGTCGAGGAGATAAAAGAAGCTATTGCCGTGTTGCCTGACGGTTATCGGAGGATACTGTATCTTCGGTTGTTTGAGGAGGTGGGTTTTTCGGAAGTCGCAGATATTCTGAAAATAAATTGTTCTACTGCACGGGTACAATACGTCAGGGGAATAGCGAAACTTAAAAGTTTATTGATTAAAAAAAAGAGTTATGTTGGATGATAAATTTGAAGAGATAATAAGAGCGCACGCCGGAGAAATCTTCGGACAAGTTGCCGGATTACCCGATGGACACCGGAAACGGTTCGAACAACGGCTCAAAGAATATAAGGAACGATGCGGAGTGCCAGTCCTGTCGGCCGACTGCCGGCAATCCGCCCGCGCCACGTCCCTGAAACATGCCGATTCTGCGACCGACTGCCGGCATGTTTCCTCTGCCGTTTCCATGAAAAAAAGGTGGATTGCTATTGTTGCAACGGCAGCTGCTGTTCTGGCCGGTATTGTTTTTATGTTGAATCTGCCGGAGGATAAACAGCACGGTACAGAACTTGCGGACATACGTAATTACTACAATATGCAACTTGAAGAGCAATCCGAAGTGACCCGGCAATTGGCTCTTAATGTTGATGATGCTCACCGGACAGCGTTGCTTGCTGATATTGAACGGATTGAAAATGATCCGATTCCCGATGTGCAGGTGCCAAATGATGAATATATTGTGTTGATTGTCAATGTTTATGAGAAGAAAATTGAGATATTGCGAAACATACAATATGTAATAAGAGGAAATATTTAGTAACAGGAAAATGAAAATATTGACAGAATAATAAAATAAAATTTTAATAGCAGAATATTATGAAACGATTATTTACCCTTTTAAGTGTGACGATGATTGTGAATTTCGCAATTTCATCAATAGTGTCGGCCGAAGAACGCGTATCGGCAAAAACATCCGAACAGGACGGGAAAAAGAAAGAAGATGTTGCATCGACAGTAAAAACTGTAAGAGAATATGTGAAGACAGAAATTAGTAACATCTTTAGTGATGCTTCGAAAGAATACAAACGGGAAATTTCAAAGGAATTTAAGGTGAGTTCGTCACCAACGCTTTCCATAAGTAATGAATTTGGAAATATTCGGGTAGTTGAAGGTGACGTTCCTGAAATTATTTTCAAAATAGCGATCACCGGAAAAGGAAAAAATGAAGAAGCAGCAAGGAAATATGCCGAATCGGTAGACGTGGAATTTAAACAAAACGGTAATAGTATTTCGGCGCAAACGATATTTGAAAAAATTCAATGCCGAAACTGTGGACGTAACGTCGATTATGAAGTTACCGTACCTAAGGATACCAGGCAAGTGTTACAAAATAAATTTGGCCATATAAACGTTCATAATACAGGCGAACCGTTGGAAGTAAGACTTGAGTTCGGGAATCTCTATGCGAATGAAATATCGGAAGCCGATATAAACATACAATATGGTGAGGCAACGATAAACAAATGCGGAAACATGAAAATAAAGAGCAGTTTTTCGAAATATAAGCTGGGAGAAATAGGGTCTTTGTCGGGTAGCATATCGTATGATGGATTTGATATCGAAGAGCTTGGCAGAGTAGATGTAGTGTCGGATTTTTCCAATGTCGACATTGAAAATCTTAAAGATTCGTTTAGCGCCTCAAAATTCACTTACGGTTCGTTGAAGATTGGCGCGATAGACAATCATTTTTCGAAGATAAAAGTGACGGCGAGTTTTTCTAAAATAAAAATAGCGCTTACCGACAAACACAATTTCAAAGTAACGTTGTATAATAGTTTTGGAAGTATTAAGACCGGAGATATCGTCTTTTATGAAAAATCTATGGATAAAAAAGATGTAATTGTCGGTGTTGCGGGAAAAATAAAAGATCCTTTGGCTACCGTAGATATTTCAAATGAATTTGGAAGCATCGTATTGCAGTAGAAAAGGGTATATTAGCGACTGTCGGTCGTTGTCCGTACGTCAGCGTATTCAAAGGAATACCTGTCCCTGTTGGCGATTTCTTTTCTTACTTAAAGTTGTATTTGTTAGTTGAAAATACTACACAGGAAAAAATGCGGATTTATTTTGTTTGTTTTGATTCGTGTCGTATCTTTGTAGCGCTAAAAATAGTATTTAAATAATAAGAATGTTATGAGTATCTTTTCTGTACGTCATCAATATTACAACGGACGATAAGTTCGGTGAGCTGTGTGATGCGAAATCATGTACATAAATATAAAGGCTTACCGTAATGTATACGGTAGGCTTTTTTTATAGATAATCATAAGCAGGAAGTAAATTTGAAATATATAAAGATGTTACGAATCGCAGTACAATCAAAAGGACGTCTCTACGAAGAGACAATGGCATTGCTTAATGAAGCGGGCATTAAACTTGGTAAAGCCCGGCGGACATTACTTTTATCGGCGGTAGAATTTCCGGTAGAAATTCTTTTTCTTCGTGATGATGACATTCCGCAGTCTGTGGCGAATGGTGTGGCGGATGCCGGTATCGTCGGTGAAAATGAGTATGTGGAAAAAGGCGAGGAAGCAATCCTTATTAAACGTTTGGGTTTTAGTAAATGTCGTTTGTCTCTTGCTATTCCTAAGGACGAAGATTATAATGGTTTAAAGTGGTTTAATGGGCGAACGATTGCGACATCTTATTCTAATATATTGAAAAAATACCTGCAGGAATATGGCGTAAAAGCTTCATTGCATGAGATATCAGGTTCGGTGGAAATCGCTCCGGGAATAGGCCTGGCCGATGCTATTTTCGATATCGTCAGTTCGGGCAGTACACTGATAAGTAATCAACTGAAAGAAGTTGAAGTGGTGATGAAAAGCGAGGCTTTGCTGATAGCAAATAGAAATTTATCGAAAGATAAACGAGAGATACTTGATGAGTTATTGTTCCGCTTCGATGCAATACAGGAGGCTTCCGGGAAAAAATATGTGCTGTTGAATGCTCCTAAAGGTAAAGTGAATGAAATAACGGAATTGTTGCCGGGAATGAAAAGCCCGACTGTGACACCTCTTGCCGATGAAGGTTGGGTATCCATACAGTCTGTAATTACGGAAAAACACTTTTGGGAAATTATCGGAAAATTGAAGGCGATTGGCGCGGAAGGCATTATCGTTGTGCCGATAGAAAAGATGATTCTTTAATTTCTTTAATGATGTGTTTCTAAATATAAATGTGTAAAAAATAAATGATAGTGGAGTTAAAGACCTGTAAATATCCGGGAAAGCAGGAATGGGAAGCGTTGCAGCGGCGTGCGGAGGAGGATGTGTCACCTCTTTTTGATATGGTACGGAATATCTTGGAAGACGTACGGCGGAATGGAGATGAAGCTGTTCGCAAGTATGGCGAACGTTTTGATAAGGTATATGTGGCGGATTTGTCTGTTTCGCAGGAAGAAATGGAGGAGGCGGAGACGTTAATCGATAAGGAATTAATGTATGCGATGATAGAGGCTAAGCGAAATATCGAAATGTTTCATGCGCATCAGTATTTCGATCGCGGGAAAACTGAAATAAAGCCCGGCATTACATGCTGGCAAAAGTCCGTCGCTATCGAAAAGGTCGGTTTATATATCCCCGGCGGTACGGCGCCATTGTTCTCTACGGTATTAATGCTGGCAGTTCCGGCGGTTATGGCCGGATGCAAAGAAGTGGCGCTTTGTACGCCTCCGAACAGTGAAGGTAAGGTTCATCCCGCCATCTTATATGCCGCTAAACTTGCAGGTGTGAGTAAGATTGTCAAAGCCGGAGGCGTTCAGGCCATTGCCGCGATGACTTACGGTACGGAAAGCGTGTCGAAAGTGTATAAAATATTCGGGCCGGGTAATCAGTATGTAGTAGCAGCAAAACAGTTAGTAAGCCTGACGGATGTGGCGATAGACATGCCTGCCGGGCCTTCCGAAGTTGAAATAATCGCCGACGAGGCGGCAAATCCGGCGTATGTGGCGGCAGATTTCCTTGCACAAGCCGAGCATGGCACAGATAGTCAATCGGTTCTGGTAACGACTTCGGAGACGTTAGTCGAAGCCGTTAAAGTTGAAATAGAGAAACAGCTATCCGAACTGCCGCGTCGCGATTTTATCGAAAAATCATTGTTACACAGTCGTATCATCATTCTTAAAGATGATGCCGAGATGATAGAATTTACAAACCAATACGCACCGGAACATCTGATTATTCAAACCGCTAATTATGTGGAGTTAAGCTCCGGGGTAGTGAATGCCGGCAGTGTTTTCCTGGGTCCATATACGACCGAGAGCGCGGGCGACTATGCGTCGGGCACCAATCATACGCTTCCTACAAAAGGATATGCAAAAATGTATAGCGGCGTAAACCTCGACAGTTTTATGAGAAAGATAACCTTTCAGGAAATTACGGAAGAAGGATTGAGAACACTTGCTTCTACTATTGAAGTGATGGCGGAAAATGAGCAGTTGCTTGCTCACAGGAATACGGTAACGGTAAGGGTCGGGAATAAGCAATAATCTCTTATGTATGACTTTATTTTCGTTACGCTTTTGTTATATTTGTAATCTTAAAACTAAAATTTATAATTTATGGAAAATGTGATTTACATGGTCTTGGGAGCATCTTTGATAGCTCTGGGTTTTGCCTTTTTCTTTTTCAGACAAATGATGAAAAAGGATGAAGGAACGGATACGATGAAGAAAATTGCACTTCATGTGCGAAAAGGCGCTATGGCTTACCTCTGGCAGCAATACAAAGTTGTTACTTGCGTATTTATTATTCTGGTCGTCATATTTTCGGTTATGGCCTGTTTCAATTTGCAAAATTCGTGGGTGCCGTTTGCTTTTCTTACAGGGGGTTTTTTCTCCGGTCTTGCGGGATTTTTCGGTATGAAAACGGCAACGTTTGCTTCTGCGCGTACAGCCAATGCAGCACGTAATTCGTTGAATGACGGACTTCGCGTTGCGTTCCGTTCCGGAGCCGTTATGGGACTTACCGTTGTCGGATTGGGTATGCTGGATATATCTGTATGGTATATCGTACTTGACCATTTTATTACGGATGATGGCGGTCATAAGCTGATGATTATAACAACAACCATGCTGACGTTTGGTATGGGAGCGTCGACACAGGCGTTATTCGCCCGTGTCGGTGGAGGTATTTATACGAAAGCAGCCGATGTCGGTGCCGATCTCGTAGGCAAGGTTGAAGCCGGTATTCCCGAAGATGACCCGCGTAATCCGGCTACTATTGCCGACAATGTAGGCGATAACGTAGGTGATGTCGCAGGGATGGGCGCCGATTTGTATGAGTCGTATTGCGGATCAATACTCGCCACGGCTGCTTTGGGTGTCCCTGCATTTGCGCTTCATCCAGAAATGCAGTTGAAAGCAGTGTTTGCGCCGATGCTGATTGCCGCGGCAGGGGTGTTGCTATCTGTGATAGGTATATTCCTTGTGCGGACGAAAGAAGGTGCGACAATGAAACAACTATTATCGTCGTTGAGCAGGGGTGTAAATATCAGTTCGTTATTGATTGTTATTGCGACATTTACAATTTTCTATTTACTCGGATTAGATAATTGGATAGGGATCTCTTTCTCTGTCGTCGTAGGCCTTATCGCCGGTATCATCATCGGTCAGGCTACGGAATATTATACTTCACATAGCTATAAACCAACGCGTAAGATAGCTGAAAGTTCGCAGACCGGCCCGGCAACGGTTATTATCTCCGGTATTGGATTGGGATTCATATCTACTGCGATTCCTGTTATTACCATTGGCGCGGCCATCATATTGGCCTTTCTTTCCGCCATTCGGTTTGATGTGACTCATCTACTTGAGGCGCAAAACTTGTGTATGGGGTTGTATGGTATTGCAATTGCAGCCGTAGGTATGCTTTCTACTTTGGGGATTACGCTTGCGACCGACGCTTATGGACCAATTGCGGATAATGCGGGAGGTAATGCGCAGATGAGCGAATTGCCGGAAGAAGTCCGCCGACGTACGGATGCACTTGACGCCCTTGGGAATACTACGGCGGCTACGGGAAAAGGCTTTGCTATCGGCTCGGCAGCATTGACGGCATTGGCCTTGCTTGCCTCGTATATTGAGGAAATAAAAATCGCACTGTTGCGTATCGGCGAGACCGTTCTGGTGATGCCCGACGGCAATACGGTGCAGATAGCGAACGCATCGTTTCAGGATTTCATGAATTATTACAACGTATCGCTGATGAACCCATTGGTGCTGGTAGGAGTTTTTATCGGTTCTATGATGGCGTTTTTATTCTGCGGACTTACGATGAATGCCGTAGGCCGTGCGGCGCAACATATGGTCGAGGAAGTGCGCCGTCAGTTCCGCACTATAGCCGGGATTATGGAAGGAAAAGCCGAACCCGATTATGCGCGATGTGTGGAGATATCTACAAAAGGAGCGCAACGAGAGATGCTTTTCCCATCGCTCTTAGCAATCATTGTGCCGGTAGTCGTCGGGATGATTTTCGGTGTAGCAGGTATACTGGGCTTACTTGTTGGCGGACTTGGCGCCGGATTTGTCCTTGCAGTGTTTATGGCAAATGCAGGCGGTGCTTGGGATAATGCTAAAAAATATATTGAAGAAGGAAATCTTGGAGGTAAAGGCTCCGAACATCATAAAGCAACGGTTGTGGGCGACACCGTTGGAGATCCGTTTAAAGATACTTCCGGCCCGTCGCTTAACATTCTTATAAAGTTGATGAGCATGGTCTCGATTGTAATGGCAGGATTAACGACCGTATACAGTTTGCTCGGATAAGTTTATTTTAACGTGTTGAACAAAAATAGATGAAACATATCATATTATTGGTAATATTATTCGGGAATGTATGTTTTTCCGGAGCGCAGGAACGCCCTGTAATAGGATTATCCGATATATACAGAAATGGAGGAAGTTCGGTTCCGCGTTCGTACGTTGATGCTGTTTTGTCTGTTGATGGAATACCGGTTATCGTTCCATTGATGTATGAAGAGGATAAGATTGTTGAATTATTGAAATCGTTGGACGGTATCATTTTTACCGGAGGGGAAGATTTCGCCCCGTCGTATTATAATGAGACGCCTATTCCGCATGTGAACAAGATAAATGCTTCACGTGACATGTTTGACATAAAATTGCTTCATCTTGCAGTTGAACATGGGATCCCGGTTTTAGGCATTTGTCGTGGTTTGCAATTGATAAACATAGCTTACGGAGGTTCCTTATATCAGGATCTGGAAATACAGTACCCGGATAAGAGTATAAGACATCGCCAGACGTTACCGAAAGAGGAACCTTCGCATGCTGTGATTGTGGAAGATGACGCCGTTTTTGCCGGTATTGTCGGAGAACGCGTGTTGATGGTAAACAGTTCGCATCATCAGGCAATTAAAAAATTGGCAAAAGGATTTCGTGTTGCCGGAACATCTCCGGACAAGGTTGTTGAAGTGATCGAAAAAGTTGATTCGGCACATTGGATTGTCGGCGTACAATTCCATCCCGAGGTGATGGTAGATAATAGCCTGTCCATGCGTCGGATATTTAAAAGCTTTGTTGGCGAGGCGGCGCGTCTGAAATCGAAAAAACAGCAAACTTTGTACGCAAACATAATTGCTACGCCAGAAGCCGGTACATCTGTTGCGAACGATGAGCTATATACAACGGATACGAACATTGATGTTTCGTATGACGATAATAAAAGAGAAAAGCCCGATAATTCAATGAGGGATATCCATGTTCCGGATAATCGTGAAATAGATTACGTGGATGATAAAACCGCGATAATAAATATGCAGACTACCGAAGAACGTAGAAGACATGAGATGAAAACGTTTAAAGAAAAGGGGAGACAGCATGATAAGGAACAAAAAGAACAGGAGAAACTTGATAAACAAGCGCAGAAAGAAAAAGAACGGCAGGAAAAAGAAGATTTTAAAAAGTGGATGCAGGAGAGAAAGATAGCCGAAAAAGAACAGGAACAACAGGAAAAAATAGCCGAGAAAGAGCAGAAGGCAAAAGATGAAGCGGCAAAGAAAGAGGCTGCGGAAAAAGAAAAACAACGTCAAAAAGAGTTGAAAGAAAAATCGGAGAAGGAAAAACAAGCTCGTAAAGAACAGGAGCAACAAAAAAAGATAGCCGATAAGGAACAGAAGGCAAAAGAAAAAGCGGCAAAGAAAGAGGCTGCTGAAAAAGAAAAACAACGTCAAAAAGAACAGAAAAAAAGAGCTAAATTAGATAAGAAGGAATTGAAAAAAATGGAAAAACAGAAAAAGGAGGAAAAAGAAAAAGCGTCATGAAGGCGGTGTATATTCCTGTATGCATGGAGATTTCTCCTTGTAACCGATTTATGACAAACGGGGTAAGTTATTTATTTTTCCATTTGCGAAACATGAAAAATCGTATATATTTTCCATATAAATTTTGCCGGACATTTTTATCGGTCTGTGTGGAATGTCGAAAATTTCATGTATCTTTGCGCCTCAAAACAGAATGGTTCCGTAGCTCAGTTGGATAGAGCAACAGCCTTCTAAGCTGTGGGTCGAGCGTTCGAGTCGCTCCGGAATCACAAATTAAAAAACCCTCTTTAATACAAGCATTTAAGGGGGTTTTTCCTTTCAAAAGCCCCCGTTTATTCTGTTAAAATGCAGTCCGGTTTTGGTAAAATACATGAATAATTTTGCTATATTTGCCGAAAAAAATTACAAATAAATTACAAAGATATGGCAACATTTAAGGCCGTCATTCGGACTAAGAAAGAATTTAATACCGTTTATATACGGATCAGTCACAAATCGCATACGGACTATATTACTACGTCCATGGTTGTGCACAAGTCAGGCATACGTAAGGGCGAAATTGCAG
>JAIRMH010000186.1 GCA_031258835.1 Tannerella sp. | reverse complement strand
GCTATGCGCTCGTTCTCCATCAACCGTTTAAATACGGTGTCGTATATCGGATTGGCGATTACGCACGATCTCGGCTCTTCGCTGTACTGCTCTTTCGTTTCCATAATCTTCTCTGTTTTACCGTTATGATATAATGTTTTATTTGCTGCACAAAAATACATGAAAATTCCAAATTATCAAATGCGTACAAAATCGACTGCGCCTTCCTCACGGCAAAAAACCTCTCGAATAAAGTGATTAGTGAATGTTTATACTAATCCGGATTTCATGATATTGGCGGGAGGCCGTTGATTACGCAATTCTTCGGCCATAAATTCCATATAAGGATATACATGTTCGAAATATAACCGGAGGCCCGGACAGAGATAGTTTAAGCCGTATTCGCCGTCGGAAGTTGTCGCTATCCGGTTTTTGGGACATTCTCCGTTGCACAGGTTCAGGAAACGGCAGGAACGGCACTGTTTGGGCAGACGGTCTCGTTTGGCGTTGCCAAATCGCTTTTGTTCGTCCGAGAGTGTGATGCCAACAAGCGAATCGTGTAATACGTTGCCTCTGTGATATTCCGGATATACGAAATGGTCGCATGCGTAGACATCTCCGTTATGTTCCATGGCGAGTGCATGTCCGCATGTTTTGGCATATATGCATACGCCGGGTTGTTCGTCAACCATTCCGGCAAGTGTAGCGTCGAAAAGTTGTACGTAATATTGTCCGACATCGTGGCGTACCCATTCGTCAAACATGCGAATATAAAAATTCCCATAGGCGATGGGGCTGACTGACCATGAAGCTATTTCGCTATCTTCCGGTTGATCGTCGGCCGTAAGCATTTCGAGGCCGTCATTACGTGTGCCTAATCGCTCTACAATGGGTGAAAATTGCATGTAGCGGCTTCCTATTTCTTTAAAGAAACGGTAAATTTCAACAGGGCGTTCGGCGTTGTAGTCGTTAATTACAGATAACGTATTAAATTCAACGCCATGCTTCTGCAACAGTTCTATCCCCCGCATCACACGCTTAAAGGTTCCCCGTCCGCCGCAATCTTTACGGTAATGATCATGAATTCTCTCTGGCCCGTCAATAGATATGCCGACTAAGATATTGTTATCTTTGAAGAAGCGACACCATTCGTCGTTGAGTAACAACCCGTTTGTTTGGATACAGTTTGATATTTCGCGTCCGCGTCCGTATTGTTGCTGCAGGCGTATTGCTTTGCGGTAGAAATCCAGGCCGCGGAGCAGGGCTTCGCCTCCGTGCCATGTGAATTGTACAAACGGGGATGTCTGGCAATTTATATATTCATCGGTGAAGCGTTCGAGCAATTCTTCCGACATTTTATAACTTTTCTGTCCTGCAAACAACTCGCTTTTTTCCAGATAGTAGCAGTATTCGCAATCCATGTTGCACATCGGACCGACAGGTTTAGCCATTACATATACCGGAAATGACAGCGGACTGAAATATAGTGTTTCTCCCATGTGTTCTTTTATTATTACGTTATTTAATAGAAGTTATATGTTGTTCCGGTTACTTTAAATTCCGTCCGGCGATTGTATTGGTCGGCAATTTTCTGTTGTTCCGGTGTCAGACTGAGTATGTATGCTTCCGTTAAGATCTCTCCTTCATGGAGGAAGTTGTTTTCTTCAGCCATCTTTTTCGTTATGGTTTTCGATATGAATTCGCCGTAACCGCGAGCTGTCAGGCGGTCGGCAGGGATGCCTGCGTCGATCAGGTAATCTACCACCGACTGTGCACGTCGTTGCGCTAATCCTTCATTATATATATCGGAGCCATTCCGGTCGGTATGCGCTCCTATTTCTATTGTCACATGGGGATTGTCGTTCAACGTTTTGATTATCTCATCAAGGGCATCTTTCGATTCCGGGCGGAGCGTCGCCTTGTCGTAATCGTAGAAGATATTTTCTACAACCGTTGGTTTATGAATGGGCGACAGAAAGAAATCTACGTAATAGGTTTCATCTTTCTCGTCGGGGTCGGTTTTCAGTTCGAAATTTTGGTTGAGGTAATTGGGTGCGCCGGCCATCATCACATAACTGATATCGCGTTCGAGTTCTACTTTGTATGAACCGTCCGGTTTGGCTATCACTTTCTCGTTAAGTCCATCTTTGCCTACAATACGTATAACCGCTCCTTCGACAGGATTTTCATCGGCGTCGGAGACATATCCTTCGATGAAAACCGTCACGACAGGGCGTTCAAATGAATAGATATGGTCGTATCCGCGCGCGTCGCTTCGGTTAGACGATAAAAATCCCCGTTCCCATTTCCCCTCGAAGGTGATGCCGAAATCATCGCCCATGGAGTTTATTGGAGCTCCCATGTTTTCCACATGCCAGACGCCCAGACTGTCCATCGTTGCTTTGAACAGGTCGAGGCCTCCCATTCCCGGATGCCCGTTTGATGCAAAATATATCGTCGCCGAATCGCGTACATAAGGGAACATTTCGTCTCCGGCAGTATTTATCTGCGGGCCAAGATTTTCGATGCCGCTGAAATCATTAGTACCGACAAGCCGTGCACGAAAGATATCTTTCCCGCCGTAACTGTTAGCGTCGGATACGAAATACAGGTATTTACCGTCGGTCGATATCGCAGGATGACCTACGCTGGTCGTGGAATCTTTCACCAGATTTGCCCGCGTACCAGCTCCCCATGCCGCTCCGCTACGGGTAGACAGGTATATCTCTGCGGGGCGGGAACTTATCGGATCGCTTTCACAATAAGTGTAATACATCGTGTTGCCGTCGGCAGAAAACGAAAGCGTTCCTTCGTCGAATTTCGTGTTGACAGCATCTTCGAGTTCAACCGGTTTTTTCCATACGCCTTTCTCATTTTTTTCCGTAAAGAAAATGTTATTGACGGGTTGCCCCGTGATATGACTCAAAGAGTCTTTACTTATCTTTTTTACGCGCGACGAAGCGAAGTATAGTTTATCGTAGTCGTCGCCTGTAAGCGCCGGGCAAAATTCGCTGTAGCGCGAATTTAAAATATCCATCTTACGAACCTTATACGGGGTGGGATTATCCTTCATTTCCGCTGCAATCGCACATCCCTTCAAGCCGTTTAGTGCAATTACATTTTCCGGGCTTTGTTCCAGAAATTTATTGTAATAGTTGACGGCTTCGTTGTATCGTCCTCCCTGGTGATACGTCTGTGCGAGCCGCAAAGTCAACAGGCTGTCGGGATAGTTATACCGTAATGCGTTCAGGTAGGCGCTCGTAGCCTGCGATACATTGTTTATCTTTTGGTAACAAATACCCATACGGTAAGAAACATAGGCGCGCAAGTCGTGTTGTGCAGGTTTGGCTTTCGAGTATAATTTACGGTACATATTCGCCGCTTCGTAATACTCTCCTATGCGTTGCTTTTCTTCGGCAACGCTAAGTTTTACGCTTTTGCAAGAGAACAGCAGTATTCCCGCCAGCATTATTCCTGTGTAAAGAATAAATCGCATATATCAGAAAACGATGAAAATTCCTTTTTATTATAATTCGGTAAAGGATTCTGTGCGTACTTCCGTAATATCAATGCTCCACCACCATTATGCTTAATTTCGTCAAAAAGCGCCGTCTCAATTATAGAAACGGCGCTTTCTATCAAAAAAACGGCAGTTATCCGCTCTGCAATAATGTCATCGCAGCCGACTATTTTGCTTCTGCCGAAATTATAATGATTTGCTTTTCTTCTCCCTTGGATTCCCTGTTCCAATAAAGACGATGAAGCTGATACATAGCGGGGCAGACTATGCCTCTCTTTTCGTCGCCAACCGCGAGCTTGTATGTAAACTCTATCCTATAAGAGTTACGGTACGGCTCGGGATTGTCATAAAATGATTGCGGAAAAGCGTACACTTTATCTGGCAAGTTATAAGTTACCAGCGTATCTTCTTTATTTTCAGTTATTATGTAATAACCAAAGGCCTCCCCACCGTCGCAGCCTGCATAGTCAACGATATAACCGACGTCTTTAATATCATCCGGCGAGCCATTTTTTGGGTCATCCGGCAGCACATTGGCGTCGTTGTTGCACGCTGCAAAGAAAATGGCCATCCATGCCGTTAATAAAAATAATTTCATATTCATAATATTTCTCTTTTATACAAAAAAAATTGAGATTACAAAGATACACACTATCATGTATATACAGGCAGTTTTTTAGTTAAAAATACGTAAATAATAATTTTTCGTCTGAAATGTGCTTTCATTTTTTTCTTCCTTACTTGAATGCGGTTGACGGTTTAATTACCGGAGTGCGGTTGGCTATTCGTAGAGATTATTATAGCTTGTCGACCACTACTTTCTTTAGTTTGCCGGTGAAAAGATACGGTGATTTGTAAGCCGGTGAAACGGGTGTTCCGAAATTGCGTCCGGCCTGCAAGAGATTGCTGCCGGCGTTGGCAATGCGTCCTGTTTCTTTTGTTCCTACTTTCTCTCCATTGACGTAAAGTGTAATGGTTTTGTTCGTTCCATTTTCGCTGCCGTAAATGACTTCGGCCTTTACTGTGACGTTGCCGGCGGGAAGTGTCTTTCCGGAAATAAGCTCGATAAGTTGTCCTTCGGCGTTATAGGCAAAAACCGGCTTTTTGTTTTTTATATACAGGCTGATGCCGCTTGTCGTTCCGTTTCCGGAGGAGAACAGTACGCCTTCGGCGCCATCTTTGGGGATTTCTGCGTATGCTGTGATCGCATAAGAGCCGGTCGAGAAACGGAATCCATTGGCTTCGGCATACGGACGTCCGGAGGTGTAAATGATAAGTTGCCGGTCGTTGTCGTGGATGCTCCAGTTTTTCGTTTCCCACTGTTCTTTAAGCGGATAGACGTTGTATTTCCACGCTTCGCCGTCGAATACATCGATCAGTTCTTTAATCTTGTCCGGATATTCGTTCGCAAGGTCGTTCAACTCGTTAAAATCTTCCTTCACATGATACAGGTGCCACTTCCGTTCGTTTTGGGGCAAACGGTTATAGCGATCTATCTGACTTGGGAGAGACGCTTTCCAGCCGTCTTTGTAAATGGCGTATGATCCGACCATTTCGTGATACTGAACGGTGTGACGTTCGGGCAGATCTTTATTTTCCGGTGCAATGGCGTATGCCAGGCTGACACCTTCGACAGGTTCCTGGGGATAACCGTTGATGACGGTAGGTATTTTAGCGCCTGCTAATTCGACAGTAGTAGGGAGTATGTCGCTTACATAGGAATACTGATGGCGGATAGAGCCTTTGTCTTTGATTTTTTTCGGATAGAATAAGATCAGAGGATCGCGCGTACCTCCTTCATATGTGGCGTATCCTTTGTAGTAGCGGAAGGGCGTGTTCGTTGCCGCCGCCCATCCGTCGGGATAGTTAGGATACGAATATTCGGTACCCAGCAGATCCAGATTCTTGACGGCTTTTTCTACGATTTGTTCACGTGTAGCGTCTTGTGCGTTTGACAGGAAACGGCCTAAAGCTTTACCCGAACCTTCCGCTCCGTTATCGCCGATCATGACGGCAACCAGCGTATTGTCTAACTGTCCGATTTCTTCGATAAAGCGGATAACCCGGCCGATTTCGTAGTCGGTCTGTGAAATGAATCCGGCGTATGTTTCTATGTGTCGCGTGAATAGCTTCTTCTCGTCGGAAGTCAACTCCTCCCACGGTTTGACTTCCGGGTTTCGCGGCGCCAAGGGAGTATTGGCAGGGACGACGCCCAACTGTTTTTGCCGGGCGAGCGTTTCTTCACGATACCAGTCCCAACCTTTATCGAACTTTCCTTTGTATTTGTCGATCCATTCCTTGTGGACATGATGCGGAGCATGTCCGGAGCCGGTCGAGAAATAGAGGAAAAACGGTTTGTCGGGCGCGGCCGATTTCTGGTCGGCAATATAACGGATGGCTTCGTTGGCAAATAATTCGTTCACATGGCGTCCCTGGGGATCTTCTGGCTCGCGCTGCGTATCGCGGTAAAGCGTAGGATGCCATTGATCGTCAGCGCCGGAATCAGGCGAATAACCGAAATAGTGATCGAATCCCCGTCCGGTAGGCCATCGGTTGAACGGTCCTGCTTGCGAGGCGTCGGCCGAATGGGTGAGGTGATATTTGCCGATGGCAAAGGTGTTATATCCGTTCTCGCGGAGAATCTCGGCGATCGTCGCTTTTTCGAACGGCAGGTAGCCGTCGTAACCGGGCGTTCCGTAGGAAGAGTTGGCAAAGAATCCGAAATGTACGGAGTGTTGATTGCGTCCGGTCAGCAGCGCCGCCCGTGTGGGAGCGCTGAATGCGCAGGTATGCCAGTTGGTGAAACGCAGTCCCTGGTTGGCCAGTCGGTCTAAAGTGGGTGTTTCGATCAGTCCGCCAAAGGCGGATGCCGCGCCGTAACCGATGTCGTCGATCAAAATCCATACGACGTTAGGCGCTCCTTCGGGAGCTGCGGACTGCGTTTTCGGCAGCGATTCCTTCGTATCGGCCAGTGTCTTGCCTATTTTGCCTTCGAACACAGGCGTAGGGCTGTATTGTGCGACAGCACTTCCGCCCAGCAGTAAAGCGGATGATATCAACCCAAGATTTCTGTTACTTATAAACTGTTTCATAGTAATGTAATTTGTATTATGTATGATTTATTCTTTTATTAAAAATATTTTTTTTCAGGATAAGGCTTAACAAGGCTTTCCCAAGCGATTCGTTCCCATTCGTCAGCTAATTTTGTCGAACACGAGGCAACGGTCAGGATGCTTGTTCCTGTTGCCAATCCGAAGGTACATAATCTAATACCTCTTTGTGAATGTCGATTTAAAATTTTATTGATTTTCATAAGTTAATTTTTATCATTCATTGTTGTTCATATCTTCCTCTGTAAAAAACGTTTTTTTATTATAATTAACAGGAAAGGCGTTAGTTCCATTCGGGGTTTTGCGTTAGTTTGGGATTCATGTCCCGTTCGTTTTGCGGAATGGGATACAGGTAGTGCTTATCTTTGGCGCTTGGCTTCCCGAAATCATTCAATGTTTTTACCATGATATGATTGCCGTCTTTGTCGATTTGGCGTATCAGGTCGAACCAGCGGTGATATTCAAAATTCAGTTCCAGTCTCCTGTCCAAATATAGCGAATCGCGGAACTGATCTTTTGTCAGGCTGCCGACGGCAAATTCCGGCAAGCCGGCTCGCCGTCGAATGGCGTTATAATCGCGATATGCCACTTCGTTCGGCCCGTAAAGTTCGTTGTTGGCTTCCGCATTGTTCAACAACACTTCTGCATAGCGAATGATCGGCACGTTAATGCCGGATTGTGCCAGCATGGTGGGCACGTCGGGATCGAAATATTTGGTACAGGCGACGCTGCAGCCGTCATTTTGAAGCGGATCGATTACCGTTGTCACACCGCCGACAGTATAAGATGTCGTAAAAAAAATCGTCCATCTTTTGTCGATGCTGTTATACCTGCTAATCAGGTCGGTCGTCGGTTCGCTCGCAAAATTTCCATTCGTCCCCTTGATACCCAAAGGCGTCGTTCGCGCCCCCCAACTGTTACCGTTCGCCAGCGTGGAGGAACTGAACTGTGCGGAAAAGAGATGTTCCTTTCCATTCTTCGACGATTTTTTAAATACATCCGTATAATCTTCAAACAAATCATAATACCTGTTCGGACGATTGATTATATTATTGGAATGTTCGATTGATTTTTGAAGCAGTTCTTCGCGGTTAGGAATGACGGAGATATTGGCAGCCCGCATGTTGTCGTCCAGGCTGACATTCGCCAGGGTCAAATATGTCAGGGCAAGGAATGCTTCGGCAGAGGCGGCATTGGCGCGTCCGGCATTTTCGTCTGCCGGAGGAAAATACCATTCCAGATCTTGTGCGGCTTCGGTGAAATCCTGTATTACCTGATCGTAAACCGCAGATGCAGGGTCTCTCTCCAGCAGAATGGCATCTCTGTCCAATGTCCGGGTCTCATGCAATATGAGCGGGACGCTACCGAAAAGGCGTACCAGGTTGAAATAATACAATCCTCGCAGGAACTTGGCTTCTGCAATATAATGTTTCAGCCATTTCTCTTCTGCGGCGGTAGCGGCAGGGATCTCCGGAATCCTGTCAATTGCAATATTCGCCTTGGTGATAGCGGCG
>JAIRMH010000067.1 GCA_031258835.1 Tannerella sp. | reverse complement strand
AACAGGCATACGAAAATCGCTTTTTGCATAGGATGGCTTTGTGTTAATTGGATTTGAATAAAAAGATCTTGTAAAATTTATATGTTTTTCTCCGAGTTGAGTTGTCGTTTTGCCGTGCGGGGTCACGTTAACGACTAAACCCACACAACTCTCGCAACTTGACGGGTGGCGAGATGCCGTGTGGGTTTTATACGTTATACGTTTTTACGACTGAACCCAGCGTACGTATGCAAAATCCATGCGGTGAGGCAGGTTTTTGTTATAAGGATATACGCGGAAGCCGGCTTTTGAATGTCCGAACTCCTGTGCGGTACGTTTTAATTCGAAATAGAGCCTTGGTCCGTCTTCTTTTACCAACCGGAAAGGCTCTGACTGTACAAATTCCATCTGGTGCGTTTCCGGATTATTACGAGTGAAGACAATGTCTATGCCAAGCATACTTTTCAGGTCTTTGCGGTTTATGACGATCTCGATGACGTATTCTTCGCCGACCGTCGGCTGGAATACTTTGGGGTCATAATGGAATGATTCTATCTGAAACGAATCCCAATGGGCTACCACTTCTTTTTTCCAGTTTGCTATATTTTTAGCTTCCGCAAAGTTATTTTCCGCAAGCATTCCGGAGCGGGCTGCCAATTTGTTATAGAATCGTTCGAAATAGTCGTCCATCATACGTTTCATAGTATAGTCGGGTGCGATTTGCGACATTGAATTTTTGATATATTGTATCCATTCCGGGGAATATCCTTTACTGTTTCTGGCGAAGTATAAAGGAATTATTTCGTCTTCCAGCAGATGATAAATGGTCGCTGCATCGAGTTGGTCCTGATATTGTTGGTTATCGTATGTACGTTTATCGGTAAGCGCCCATCCTGCGCCTTCGCGGTATCCCTCATACCACCAGCCGTCGAGTACCGAGAGGTTCAGTACGCCGTTCATTTCAGCTTTTTCGCCGGATGTTCCGGAGGCTTCGAGCGGACGGGTGGGGGTGTTTATCCACACGTCGACGCCGGATATCAGACGTCTGGCAAGGCGCATGTCATAGTTTTCGAGAAAGATGATTTTGCCGAGAAATTCCGGGCGGCGGGATATTTCCACAATATGTTTTATCAGTCCCTGTCCGCCGCCATCAGCAGGATGCGCTTTTCCCGTAAATACGATTTGTACGGGATATTGTTCATTATTTACGATTTTAGCTAAGCGGTCGAGGTCTGTAAATAATAAATGGGCGCGTTTATATGTTGCGAAACGGCGTCCGAACCCTAGCAGCAGTGCGTTGGAGTTGATGCGGTCGAGGACTGTTACGACCTTAGAAGGGTCTCCCTGGTTTTTGAGCCAGCTTTCCGTATATTGGTTTTTTATGTAATTAATAAGTTTCTTTTTCAGCGTTTTGCGTATGTTCCATACCTCTTCGTCGGAAGTTTTATGTATCTGTTTCCATATCTCTTTGTTGGATTGGTCTTTGATGAAGTTTTGACCGAAATTCACATAGCAATATTTTTTCCATTCCGTAGCCATCCAGGTCGGCATGTGCACGCCGTTCGTTACGTATCCTACATGCAGTTCTTCGGGGAAATATCCTTTCCACATAGGTGCGAACATAGATTGTGAAACTTTGCCGTGCAGATAGCTTACTCCATTGGCTTCCTGACAAGTGTTGAGGGCGAATGTGCTCATGCTGAACTTCTCGTTATTTCCCGGATTCGTACGTCCCATATCAATAAATTCCTGCCAGGAGAGTCCCAGCTTATGCGGGAAATGTCCCATATATTTGCCGAATAATGTCTCGTCAAAATAATCATGTCCGGCAGGTACGGGCGTGTGAACGGTGTATAAAGAAGATGCGCGTACAATCTCAAGCGCTTCGTTAAATTCCAACTTTTCGTTTTCGATATAGTCGACGATACGTTGTACGTTGATAAATGCGGCATGGCCTTCGTTACAATGGTAGACTTGTTTTTTTATGCCTAACTTATTCAGCAATAAGATTCCTCCTATACCCAGCAGATACTCCTGTTTCATACGGTTTTCCCAGTCGCCGCCATATAGTTGGTGGGTGATTGGGCGGTCCCATTCGCTGTTTTCGGGTATATCCGTATCCATAAGATACATTGGAATGCGTCCGATGCTTACCTTCCAGATATGCGCGTATACGATGCGGTCGTGGAACGGGACTTCTAATGTCATCGGCGATTCGTCGGATGTATTTACTTGTGTGATAGGGAGTTTTGAGAAATCCTGCGATTCGTAATTTGCTATTTGTTGTCCGTCCATCGACAGCGTTTGGGTGAAATAGCCATAGCGATAGAGGAGGCCTACGGCGACAAGGTCGATATTACTGTCGCTCGCTTGTTTGAGATAATCGCCGGCGAGGATGCCGAGACCGCCCGAATATATTTTCAGCACATTTGTCAGGCCATATTCCATGCTGAAATAGGCGACAGACGGCTTTTTTCGGTCGGGTTTCACATCAATATAAGATTTGAATAAATCGTATACATACTCTATTTTAGCCATCGTTTCAGGATTTTCCATGATGTCTTTCATTCGTTTGCTCGACAGTTTCTGAAGCAGTTGAATAGGGTTGCCTTCCGTTTCTTTCCATAATTGCGAGTCAATTTCGCCGAAAAGCTTTGCTCCTTCATGATTCCATACCCACCACAAGTTTGTGGCGATCTCATGAAGTTTTTCTAATTTTTTAGGAAGTTTTGAGTGGGGAAACGTATCTCTCCAGATCGGTTCGTTTGAGTTAGTTGATAGAATCTTCATATGTGTAAATTTTAACCGCTATGATAAATATTAAATAGTATAAATTACCAAAATTTATTTTCTGTTTCTTTTTTCAGCGTTGGCTAAAGCCTTGTCGAAAGCCGCGTAGTAGCATGAGATAAATTTATCCCATTCCGCCTGTGCGGCGATATGAAAGCAATTATTACGCACTTTTTGTGCGTCGGCGTCCATCAGTTTCATGAGCGTGCCGGCAATGTCATTAACGACCTCGAAATAATTATCATCCGTACGTTTTATGACGGTTACGCCTTCTTTTACAGAATCGTTCGGCGCGATTGCACTCGCCCACATACCGAACCCTGCAAGGTCGGTTGTTATGGTAGGCACTCCAAAAGCGACGCTTTCCAGAGGCGTGTATCCCCAAGGCTCGTAATAAGAGGCGAAAACCGTAGCATCCATGCCGATAAGGAGATCATAATACGGCATGTTGAAGATCTGGTCATAGCCGTCGAGATAACAGGGGACGAATATGATTCTCACTTTTTCCGATGCGGAATTTGTGAAACCGGAAGAAAGAATGAAATTCGTCACACGATCATTTTCCATATTGTGGAGCCAGTGTGTTAAGAAAGGCGTCTGCATGGGAGCCGTTGTGTTGTAATCGTTTTCAATGACATACTTCAGGTCTGCCCTTGCCGCATAAACCCAGGCAGGCGCCATTATGAAAGCAACGATTTCCCGTGTGTTTCCCGTTGATTTGCGAAGAGCGTTAATTGTGTCGATAAAGACGTCGATACCCTTATTCCTGTATTCGTAACGTCCGCTTGTGGCGATGAGAAACGCATCGTTACCGACCGGACGTCCGGTCAGTTTTTCGGTGACAAGCATAAGTCTGTTACGCGCTTCGCCCCGTTTTTTTGTATATGAATCGCCTTCGGGCACAAATTCTTTTTCGAAACCGTTAGGCGTAACCACATCCGGCGCTTTGTCCAGTAGCTGTTCACATTCCATAGCTGTGATAAGGCTTACGGTAGCGAAACAGTCGACAAACTTTGCGGTCTGTTTTTCCAGCGAATGTTTTGCTTCCACGTTCAGTTCTTTTGCCATCTGGTCGCCGTTATATAAATGTAAATAACTATATAAGGGTTTGTTATTGCAGGCAATCGAGCGTCCTGTTGTCGTGGCGTGCGTGATAAATAACGTAGCGATGGCCGGCGCCTGTTTTTGTATGTACAAAGCGCCCATCCCAAGCATCCATTCATTAAATATAGCGGCCACTTTTTTGTTCTTCAGCCCGTAAAAATTATAAAAACTTTCGATGACTAATCCGGCGGAATAGGCAAAGATGCACGAGTCGTCATAATCGCCGTATGCGTGTGACGAATCTACGCCGAAAGTTTCCCACATATCGTAGTAAAGGGAATCTCGCTTGTCGAAAAAAGTCTTGTGTGAAACTAACAAGACAATAGGCTCGCCGGGAATTTTCCAATGTCCGGTGCGGATATTAAGATTGTCCGGCAACGATCTTTTCCAATCGCAGAAAAGCGTCTTATCTTCCATGAAATCATTCGGATTATTGTTCAGATCCGGTCCGATAAAAAGAATCTTGTTGCCAAAATCGTTTTTTAATGTAAAAGCTCTCGATGAGAGAACCGTATAAATCCCGCCCACTTTATTACAAACTTCCCAACTGCTCTCAAATATATAATCAAGTTTTATCATTAAAATTGTGTTGATTCAGAATTTGAAGTGCAAAGATAACGATTTTTTTTTGAAAAAACAGTTTGGTTGTTTGGATTTTGTTTATCTTTACGCCTCTTTTAAACGAGAAAGTATGACAAAACGTAGAGATTTAAAGAGAACTGTTGAAAATTTATCCGGCGAACTGACGACCGGATTCCTGCTTTTATTTTTGCAGCCGGAAATGGAGAAAGGAAAATTCAGGGAGGTTGTCATAGAAGATTTAAACGCAGAGGCGGGTAGGATCTATTATGAAGAACTTATGTTGTTGAATAAAGAAAGAACAAAGAATTGAAGATAAAGCGTACATTATGCAGATTGACTCTGCAATTATTCGGATGGACGATAGGTCCTGACGGCGGTGATATTCCCAAATCCGTAATATGTGTAGCGCCTCATACAAGTAATCTTGATTTGACGCTGGGGAAACTTTTTTACAATGCGCTGGGGAAAAAATCTAAATTCCTGATGAAGAAAGAATGGTTCTTTTTCCCTTTTAACATTTTATTTAAGAGTATGGGAGGTATTCCCGTCAACCGTGATAAATCGTCGTCTACGACGGAACAGATTATCCGGGAATTTGCAAAGCATGATACTTTTCATATAGCAATAACCCCGGAGGGCACACGAAAGAAAACCAAAGAATGGAAAAAAGGTTTTTATTATATTGCCCTGAAAGCCGGAGTTCCCGTTCAGGTTGCATATATTGATTACGGGAAAAAGGAAGTTGGGATGAAAGCTACATTTTATCCGACGGGGAATGTAGAAGAAGATATTCTTGCGATTCGTTCGATGTATAACGGAATAAAAGGGTATCATGAGAAAAATTTCGAAAAGGTTAAATGATTTTAAATATTATATTATGAAAGATTTCAGTTCGTTACGTATCAGCATGATACAATCGCATATCGTTTGGGAAGATGTGGATGAGAATGTTTGTTATTACGGTGAATTAATGCGTCGCCTGAAAGGGAAAACCGACCTGGCCGTGTTACCGGAGTTATTTACGACCGGATTGTCGATGCGTGTGGAAGATTTATCCGAGTCGAATGATGGAAAAACGATCGCGGCAGTGAAAAAATACGCCCGGGATTATGATTTTGCCGTGACGGGGAGTTTTATGGCCTCCGATAATGGCAAGTATTTTAACCGAGGTTTTTTTATAACCCCCGACGGACAAGAATTTTATTATGATAAGCGGCACTTATTCGGTATGGCCGGCGAAGATAAATGTTTTTCGCAAGGAACAAGCCGTCTTATCGTTGACTATCAAGGATGGAAAATATGCCTGATGGTATGTTATGATCTGCGGTTTCCCGTGTGGAGCCGTAATACGGATAATGCGTATGATGTGTTGATTTATGTAGCGAACTGGGCAGAATCCCGCAGAAAGGTATGGAAATCGTTGCTTCAGGCCAGGGCTATTGAAAATATGTGTTATGTATGCGGCGTAAACCGTATTGGCGTTGATGCGCGCGAATTTACCTATCATGGCGGTTCGTTGATATACTCTCCTAAAGGTAAAAAACTGTTTGATGCCGGAGAAAAAGAGGCGAAAACGGTTACGGGGGTTATTAAACGCGCAGACCTCGAAAAGTTGCGCGCTAAATTTCCGGCCTGGATGGACGCAGATATATTTGAACTTAAACTTTGAGGTTTAGGATCTTTACCGAATAATACGGAAAAGAATATGCGTACGGTTTGTCTTTTGTCGGTGAAATTGTTGTTGTGTATTTCATTATGCGCGCAGACAACATTTGACGTCCATTTTAACGGAACGCGGTTACGGATGGATTTTGCACTTAGCGGTAATGCCGTGAAGCAGTCGGCTGCACTGATGCAGTTGCGCGAGGAACCGTTATGGGGAGGCCCCCGTGAGAATCTTATAGATCCCTTTGAATATGGAGGGTATCTGTTAAAAATGTACGATAAGGCGAGCGGGGAACTTATTTATTCACGTGGATTTAATACGTTGTTTGAAGAATGGCGTACGACGGAACAGGCACAAACGGAGACGCAGGCATGGACAAACAGTATTGTTATGCCTTTTCCGCATCTTCCGGCGACAGTCGTATTGTTTGCGCGTAACCGTTCCACAAATGATATGGATACGTTGATGACGTTGGAGTTTGATCCGTCAAGTATTTTTATTGATCGTAGCCGTTTGAAGGAGAACCCGGCAGCAGATATTCAGATTCACGGAGTACCGGCGGGGAAAGTCGATCTGGCGTTTATTGCCGAGGGGTATATCGCGTCCGAAAAAGATAAGTTTTTTGCCGATGCAAAACGTTTTACGGATTCGCTGTTTGCTATACCGCCGTATGACCGGCGTCGCAAGGACTTCAATGTCAGAGCGGTCTTCCTCGAATCCGGGGAGTCGGGAACCGACTTTTCAGGCAAAGGAATCTTTAAAAATACGGCTTTGAATTCCGGCTTTTATACGTTTGGTACCGACCGCTATCTGACGACGCCGGATATGAAGTCTATACGCGACGCGGTATGGAATATACCGTGCGACGCCATTTTTGTGCTTGTCAATTCCGAAGTTTACGGCGGTGGCGGAATGTATAATTTTTATGCTATCGGAACGGCCGATAATGAGCGTACGATACAAGTGTTTGTGCATGAGTTCGGACATAGTTTCGCCGGCCTTGCCGACGAATATTTCTCCTCCGAAACATCCTATAATGATTTTTACAACATCCGCTTCGAGCCGTGGGAACCTAATATTACCACGTTAGTCGACTTCGACAGAAAATGGAAAGATTTGCTACCGGTCGGAACGCCTGTCCCGACGCCATCGGAAGCTCCTTATTCCGACAAAGTAGGCGTCTTTGAAGGCGGAGGGTACCTTGCAAAAGGGATCTACCGACCGATGGATCACTGCATGATGCGGGATTTGAAGCCTTTCTGTCCCGTTTGTAGCAGAGCGATCCTGCGAATGATAGATTTCCTGTCGGACAGTAAGTCGCCATGATCGCCCGCCTGTGTGTCCGGCGAGAGTGACAACCGGCATCGTAAGGGTGGCCAAAAGATCTGCGCCTTTTTATGCTGAACGGAAAGTCGGGAATCCGAATCGTGATGGTTGAAGTTGCGGGGAGGGCGCAGATCTTATACGGACAGCCTGTTTCGGCGCTAACCGGAGGTTCGTTCCGAATATTTTGAACAGGTAAGGCTAATGATGTTTAATATTGTTTCTTTACTTTTTTCTAATGATTTTATGGGAAGGTATTCGTAACGTCCGTGGAAATTCATTCCGCCGGCAAAGATGTTAGGGCAGGGGAGGCCCATGAAAGAGAGCCGGGCGCCGTCGGTACCTCCGCGGATTGGCTTGACGACCGGCGTAACGCCGCAAGATTTCATCGCCTCGAATGCGATATCGACAATTTCCTTATGAGGCTCGACCTTTTCGCGCATATTATAATATTGGTCTTTTATCTCTGCCGTTATATCTATATGCATAGATTCCCTCATGTCATGTACTATCTTTTTAATGAGCGACTTTTTTTCTTCGAACAGATTCCTGTCGTGGTCGCGTATGATATACGAAAGCATTGCACTTTCTACTGTTCCGTTGAGCGCGGTCAAGTGATAGAACCCTTCGTGCTTCTCAGTTTTTTCGGGGCGTTCGTTTTCCGGCAAACGGTTGTGAAAGCATATCGCCGATTGCAAGGCGTTCTGCATTTTATTTTTTGCATATCCCGGATGAATATTACGTCCTTTAATGACGACCAGTGCTGAAGCTGCGTTGAAATTTTCATATTCCAGTTCTCCAATAGCGCCTCCATCGATGGTATACGCCCATTTGCAACCGAATTTTTCTACGTCGAATCGGTTGGCTCCACGTCCTATTTCTTCGTCGGGCGTGAAAGCGATACGTACTTTGCCATGTTTTATTTCGGGATGTTCCAATAGCTGTTGCATGGCGGAGACGATCGCCGCAATCCCGGCCTTGTCGTCTGCACCCAGCAAAGTCGTTCCGTCCGTTACAATCAAATCCTGCCCGATATAATCATTTATTTCGGGAAATACGGCAGGCGACAGGACGATTTTTTGTTTTTCGTTAAGGACGATGTCTCCTCCCTGATAACTTACAATACGAGGTTTCACCTTACGACCGGACATATCCGGACTTGTATCGAGATGAGCAATAAAACCGATGACCGGTATGTTTGCCGATTCGTCACCGTTTGCCGGGAGGGTCGCCATGACATATCCGTTCTCATCGAGCATAGCGTCGCTCATGCCGATTTCATGTAATTGTTTAACCAGTTCTTTGGCAAAAACGACCTGTCCTTTCGTACTTGGCATAGATGTGGCCGTTTCATTGGACTGTGTATCAAATGTTACATATTTAAAAAAAAGATCCACCTCTTTCATATTCATTCTTTTATTCATAATATAGTGATTAACTTTTCATGTTCAATATCAAATAATACCTTCCGGATATTGCATGGCGGCGCAATGAAGCGAGCCGTGCTGTTTTATTAGCGCGCGGCAATCGATGCCGATAATTTCCCTGTCAGGAAAAGCTTTCTGCAACGCGCCTTTAGCGATTGCGTCCTTGCTGCATTTATAAAATGGGACTAATACGGCCTCGTTTATGATGAGGAAATTGGCGTAAGTGGCAGGTAGCTGTTCACCGTTCCATATGATTTTATCCGCCATCGGCAGGGGTATTAAGCGGTACGGATGGCCGTCCGTCGTGCGGAATGTCGTCAATTCGTCTTCCATAGCCTGCAACTCGGCATAGTGTTCGTCGGATTCGTCTGTACATTGTACGTAGGCAATCGTCTGTTCGTCGCAAAAGCGCGCCATCGTGTCGATGTGGCTGTCCGTGTCGTCTCCCGCGAGATGCCCGTTTTCTAACCAGAGGATTCGGTTCAGTCCGAAGAAGTCTTTCAGGTGATATTCCAATTGTTCTTTGTTGAGATATTCGTTACGGTTTACCGACGACAGACATTCGACGGTCGTCAATAACACGCCCTTTCCGTCCGTTTCGAGGCTGCCGCCTTCGAGTACAAACGGTTGCATATTGACGACTTCCGTCTCTTTCCTGAATACCTCTGTCTTGAAAAGCGTCCGGGTGATCATGTTATCGTAGTTGGCGGCATATTTCATACCCCAACCGTTGAAAACGAAATCGTAGACCACCGGTCGCCCGTCCGCAAAAACCGAAATGCCGCCATGATCGCGCGCCCAAGTATCATTGGACGGTATCTCGCGGAAAATGACAGCTTCGTGCCGGATATCGCCCAACCGGAGGCGTACGGCCGCCTCGTTCGCACAGACAATCAACAGTTTTTCCCGTTTTGCAACCTCCCGTGCGATAGCGACAAAACATTCCGTAACTTCGTCAAGAATCGGTGCCCAGTCGGTTTGTTCAT
>JAIRMH010000065.1 GCA_031258835.1 Tannerella sp. | reverse complement strand
CGTCGATCTCCTGCGGCCTGTAACCGATGTAACTGACTACGATGGTAGCGGGCAGGGAGGAAACATTCAGACTGAACAGTCCGTCTGCGTCCGTAGCCGTGCCGGAATTAGTCTTGTCGCCCTTCAATACTACCGCAACTCCGATAACAGGCTCGTTATTGAGTTTGTCAACAACCTTCCCCCGTAAAATAATGTTGTTTTGTCCGGCCACAGGCGTCATGCAGTTCCAGACAATGAGTAAAAAGAGAATAAAAAATAGAAATCGCTTGCGATTTCCGATTGGAAAATTTAATTTTGTCATAGCTAAAATGATTTTTAGTGAGAGTACTCCTTTTCCCGCTTGCAATGGTTTGAAGGAGTACTCGTTTTTTGTTAATATTGCGCTGCAAAGATATTCGTTCGGATTTTGGGCGACAATACCATATTTGAGGTATTTTTCATTTCGAGCGCTTGGAAGTCGCAGAAATTTCATGTAATTTTGTGGCATCATTTTAAAAGTAATCATCATGGCACGATATTTAGACCCCAAGAATGATTTGATATTCAAGCGTATCTTCGGCGAAAATCCCAATTTGCGAAAAAGATTCCTCAGTGCGCTGATGCCGCTGAAGGCAGATCGGCAGATAGAAAGTCTGGAGTACCTTCCGTCAGAGCAGACGCCCGATAACCCGGCAAGGAGGAATTTGATCGTGGACGACCGGGATACGGATGAGGTGATCGAAGGGCTGGAGTTTGTGCTGGTATATCGGCAAATACGTGAAAAAGGGCAATTTCTTGAGATTTGTTCCGGTGGTGGATTTCTGATTACCGAGTTTTTGTCAATAAAAAATATGTAAATGAAAAAATATCAGCGTTTATATGATTTGGATGCTCCCCAAACCACCTTGCTTCATCGGGAAATTATACAGCGTAAAACGCTTTTGAAAAGATTGTATCTGGACTGGTATCAAACGTTGATACACAAATCCCGGCAGATACGCGAAAAAGGACAATTTCTTGAGATCGGTTCCGGTGGCGGATTTCTGAAAACTGTTTTTCCGGAAGTGATTACTTCCGATATACTGGATTTACCGATGGTGGATATTGTTTGCAATGCCGAACGGTTACCTTTTGGTAACGCCTCTCTTTGCAGTATTATGATGGTGAATGTTTTTCATCATATCCCGCGTCCTTTCATGTTTTTACGGGAAGCCGAACGAACTCTTATCCCCAGTGGCAAAATTTTGATGATAGAACCGGCAAACAGTCTGTTAAGTCGTTTTATTTACAGGAAATTTCACCATGAACCGTTTGATCCTGACGGCGCCATGGAGATCATGCCCGGGAATCCGTTGAGTAATTCGAATCAGGCTTTGCCATACATTTATTTTGAACGGGAAAAAGAAAGTTTCGCAAAAAATTTCCCCGAATTAAAACTTTCATCTATTCGCTATCATACGCCATTCCGGTATATTGTAAGCGGAGGTTTGTCCATGAATGCACTTTTACCGTCTTTTTGTTATTTACCGGTAAAGATCATGGAGCAATTATTGTCTCCGTTATCCCGGCAAATAGGTCTTTTTTGTAGCATCGACATTGAAAAACGGATTTAACTCAACTTGAAAAAATTAAAACTGCATTTGTCTGAATGAAAAAGATAATAAGCATATTATTTATCTTTATTGCTGCGTTGAGTATCGTTTCTTGCTCGACGCGAAAACACCCTGTCCAACCGAGACCGCCGGTCAAGTCGGAACACACTGCTAAATCAAAACGCGCTGCTAAAAAATTCCAGCCCCAATACAGCCAGCAGACCATATCTAAGCTGTCGAAACAGTTCGGCGTGCGTTTGACGCAAGCGGATAATATCACACTCTATAGTGCCTGCAGTGACTGGATCGGTGTCGGATACCGTTATGGAGGTAACACTAAAAAAGGCGTAGACTGTTCCGGCTTCGTATCTGCCATTTACAAACAGGTGTACGGAATTGGACTGGAACGTAATTCGGCTAATATATTGAAAAAAAACTGCGCCCCTGTCCGAAAAAATAACCTGCGAGAGGGAGATCTTGTTTTTTTTAGAACAACCGGTTCGGGAAACCGTGACATACCGACACACGTTGGGATCTATATGAAAAACGGCAGATTCATCCATGCCGGCTCGTCACGGGGCGTTGTTGTCAATAGCCTTTCCGAAGCGTATTATGTCCGTACATGGATCACCGGGGGACGTGTAAAAACAATACCGATTCCGGTCCCATATTGAATAAAAGATCTACGATACTCAGGTTTGGTATAAAGCCGTGTTTATCACGGAATACCTGATAATACACTTGTGGTGTGAACGCCATGTCCGGTTGCGGATGACGGGGATTGATAGCCGTACGGAAATCGTTGCATACTTCCGGCTCGTATCTTTCGGTGTGAGTTATCAACGGATGAATATCCAACAATCCGCAGATCATCGTTTGTAGCGCTTCGTTATATTCGATAAGGTATTTGTACGTTTGCTCATAAAATGGTCTGAAATCATCGGCGTAATATTCGAAAAACGGGCTCATGTTATAAGCCGAAACGAGAGCGTTCCAATGCAGGTGCCGCCAGTTTCCATGGGCGGAGATACGTATGTCCCGCACCGGACATTTGGGCGTATCGGGTTTTTGTATGGGTACGGTAAGCGCCTGTATGCCATTCGCCACAGCTATCAGACACCTGTTCCTGAACGTTTGTTTAGGATAATTTTCCTCCGTTTCAATACGTATCTCGTCAAAACTTACAAGTTTCGAATAGTATTGTACCGGAGCCAGATAAGCGGTAGAAAGATATACGATCGACATTTATTTTATTTTCTTGAAACGCCGGGAAATATCTTTACTATACCAGCAATACCATATATTCCCGACGACATGGTCACTGGGGATCAGGCCTAAATGACGGGAATCAATACCGTTAGATTCATTTTCCGACAATATCCAGTAATAATCCTTACGAAAAAAATAAGATGTTCTTTCTACTCCGTGTATATACAATTTGCCGTCGCGTATGACAGCAGCGCCGTCTGTCTCATTCATAATGGCTTCTTTACACACCATAAGCGACGTTTCGTTTATATCAACAGCGGTTTTCTTGCGCGGAATGACAAATTCGTAACCCATATAGTGTTCGTCCAGCATTTCTATCTGCACGACCTGTGCAAGGTTACGGCTGAGCAGTTCTTTTTCGCGCAGGCTAAGGCGGAGAGTAAGGCTGGCGGAATCTTCTTTTACTTCCCGTAGCGGTATGCGCAACGATTCCATCGTCGTCAGAAGCTGTTCCTTTATATCTTTATGTATGCGGAAAACGGGGGTCATCATCGGAGCGCCGGGGAGAAGGCGTCCGTTGACGCGAAAGCCGTCAATACCCATCTGGATAACGTCGCCCGGCGTTCCGATACATCTCCCGATAAAAAGCGGAGGGCATGCAGCATCACGACGCAAAGGGCTTTTGTACAGCACAATACGATTGCGTCCGGGATTGTCGCCGCTTTTCAGTTTGTTCGCCAATACACAATCTCCGGTTTTGAATGTATCGCTCATTTTATCGCTTGTGATACGATAGGAACCGATTAAAAACCATTTTACGGCAACAACCGTAACAATTATTACCGTAAAGATGATTATATATCGGATAACCGGTTTCATCTATTGCAGAGGGGAGTTAGTTAAACGCTTCAACCCTGCGGAATATACGGTTCCAACGGATACCGCCATCGAAAAGGCCGCGATCTTTGTCTAAAGACAACCAGATAAGTATGGGTTTTCCTACGATATGATCTTCGGGAACAAAACCCCATGAGCGGCTGTCGGCGCTGCAGTGGCGATTATCCCCCATCATCCAGTAATAATCATATTTAAATGTATAGGTAGTAGCCGGTTCTCCGTTTATACGGACGGAACCGCCTGCTCCTGTTTCTAACGTATTGTTTTCGTAGTTACGTATACAACGGTGATATAACGCAAGATTTTTCTCATTGAGTTCGATCGTAGCGCCTTTCTCCGGAATCCATATCGGCCCGTAGTTATCACGCGTCCACCCCATGTCATAATCAATAGGATAGACATCGCCGCCAATCAGTTCGGGTTCAATGATGAATTTACGGACGGAAGGCATTTTTTTTACGATCTCAACTGCTTCCGTCGTTAACGGTACACGGTAAATAGGGTGATAGCGTCCGTCGGGATTTTTCGTAAATCCGAGATGGGATAAAATCTGATAATAATAATCCGTCTCACCTCCTGTCCGTTCCGAAACAAGCCGGCGATCGTCCATGCTAACCTTCAGGCGGCGGAACATATCATCTTTGATGATCGTCCCATCCGTTTCGACATAGTAAACATGCTGCACATTTTTCTTGTCCGGCAACACTTCTCCGTTTATATATATCCGGTTATCGATTATCCGAAGCGAATCGCCGGGCATTCCCACACATCGTTTGACATAGTTTTCGCGTTTATCGACGGGACGATATACGATATCGCCAAATTCGGCTCTGTTCAGGCGGATCGCTTCACGACCATTAAAATGCAATAAGGAATAATAGTCCGGGTTCGGTCGGTTTAAGGCGACGGTGTCTCCTGCCGGGAAGTTAAAGACGACAATATCATTCCGTTTGACGCGTCCCAACCCTTTCACGCGCTTATATCCCCAGTTCGGCCACTCAATATACGATTTGCAGTTCAGTATCGGCAGCGTATTTTGTACGAGCGGGAATGAAATGGGGGTGTTGGGCACCCGCGGCCCGTAACTCAATTTGCTTACAAAAAGATAGTCGCCGACAAGGAGCGTCTTTTCAAGAGAAGACGAGGGTATCTGATAGTTCTGAAATGCAAAAATATTTATCAAGTATACGGCAATCAATGCAAACATTATATCATCAATCCAGTTCAGCACATTCTGCACATTAGAGTTGGACGATTTTTTCCAGCCTCCCCACGGTATAAATTTTGTAATATATATATCGGTAAGCACAATAAGCCCTAACAGTAGCCACCAATTCTCCATCCACATGGTGAAAAGCGTATACAATACAGCCCAAATGCTGAAGTTTATCCACTGATGTTTTTTTATCTTTTTAAATTCCATGATAATTAATATTTAAATTCAAATTTGTCTCTTTCTTAATAAAAATAAGATTAATCACTAATCACTAATGAATGTTGAATGTTGAATGTTGAATGTTGAATGTTGAATTACAACTAATCACTAATCACTAACTATACCATTAAATTCAGCAGTTCCTCCATGCCGAGAAATCCTTTTTTTCCTGCGGTAAACTCGGCGGCAAGGACAGCTCCGAGCGCAAATCCGGCGCGACTTTTGGCATCGTGTTTGATGGTTATGCTGTCGACCTCCGATTCGTAGCGGATTTCATGTATACCCGGCGTTTCGCCTTCGCGTATTGCATGAATGACAAGCGTTTCCGGATTCTCCGCATCAAACGGTTTTTCCCCTTCGTCGGCAAGACGCCATTGTTTTTTACGGGCTATCTCTTTTATAATATCGTCCGCAAGCGTTATGCCCGTTCCGCTCGGAGCATCTAATTTATGTATATGGTGCACTTCCGTTATGTTCACGTCGTAAGACGGGAAGCCGTTCATCAGTTTCGCCAGATAACGGTTTACTGCGAAAAAGACATTTACGCCTATACTGAAATTAGATGCGTAGAAAAAAGTTCGTCCTTCTTCTTCGCACTGTTTTTTTATTTCTCCGAGGCGCGCAGTCCATCCGGTAGTGCCCGACACTACCGGTATCCCGGCGGCAAAACATTTCTGATAATTACCGAACGCCGTTGCCGGCGTCGTAAATTCTATCGCTATATCTGCCGACCTGAAAGCGTCGGAAGCAAAGTCGTCCGTATTATCTACATCGATTTTCGAAACAATGACATGCCCTCTGTTTTGGGCAATCTGTTCAATAATACGTCCCATTTTCCCATAACCAATTAATGCTATTTTCATAAAATATAATTATTCAAACTTTGCAAAGATAGGAATAAATATTATATTTGTGCATTCACGTTTAACATTTAACTTGACTTTTTATGGAAAGTGTGCTTCAATATGTGTGGAAACATCGACTGTATGCGGAATCAGACTTCGCGACAACGGAAGGTGCGCCCATTTTTGTGATTGATGCCGGAATACCGAATACCGATGCTGGGCCTGATTTTTTTAATGCAAAAATACGTATCGGAGAGAATGTGTGGGTCGGCAATGTGGAGATTCATGAACGCGCATCCGACTGGATGGCGCACGATCATCATAAAGATAAAGCATATGATTCGGTTATACTTCATGTCGTCGGACATAATGACGCCTCTGTTTACCGCACAAACAAAGAATCTGTTCCTCAGGCGGTCTTACATATCCCGGAGAAGATTGCGAAAAATATAGAATGGCTCTTATCGCGCGACACGCCGGCGTCATGCTCCGGACATATTTACAAGATTCCGGCGATATATCTTTCCGACTGGATGGCGGCCCTCGTGTCGGAACGTCTTGAGCGTAAAGCGTCCGATATCTTTGCCCGTCTTGAACAATATGCAGAAGACTGGAACGAGATATTTTATATCACCCTGATGCGAAATTTCGGATTCGGGACAAATGGCGACGCATTCGAATGGCTTGCCGGAAGTTTGCCGTATAAATATATCCTGAAACACCGGAACAACCCTTTGCAGATCGAAGCGTTACTTTTCGGCCAGGCCGGTTTGCTGAACGTGGAAGAGGCGGATTGCTGTCCGTACTGTTCATCTCTCTGCCGCGAATATGAGTTCTTAAGAAAAAAATATCACCTCAAATCCATAGACGGTTTTTTGTTTAAAAAACTCCGTACACGTCCGGTCAACTTTCCTCATGTGAGGATAGCCCAGGCGGCTGCGATATGGATAAATAACGACGTATTGTTTTCCTCAATACTGGAATCGGACGATTTGAAGGAGATAAGATCATTTTTCGATGTGTTCCCGTCGGAGTACTGGCATACGCATTATCATTTTCGACATACTTCCGATGCAAAAAAGAAATCCCTGGGGAAAAATGCGATCAATATTATCCTTATTAATACGGTTATACCTGTGCTTTTTGCCTATGGAAAGAGGAAGAACCTGCCTGCATACTGCGACCGTGCGTTAAATTTTCTGGAGGAGTTGCCACCGGAGCGGAACAGTATAGCCACTTTTTTCGGAAATGCAGGCGTTCCCATTATAAATGCCTGCGATACACAAGCGCTTATACAGTTACGACGCGAATATTGCGACAAGAAAAAATGCCTGTATTGCAGAATCGGCCTTAAAGTTGTTGACAATTAACAATTAATTCCTACTTTTGTCCCGTAATTATACAAATATAAGAATGAAACATAAGGTTCGATATATTATGTTACGTTTGCCGGCGATGTTTTTGCTGTTTTATATGATGTTTGCATGCGCCAATATAGGTAATCCGAATGGAGGTCCTTATGATGAGGACCCGCCTAAGTTCGTGGCCAGTAAACCGACTGTAAACCAGTTACATTTCAAAGGGAAGAAAATCGAAGTTTTTTTTGACGAGTATATAACGTTAGAAAGCCCGTCAGAAAATGTTATTATCACGCCTCCGCAGAAGCAAAATCCTTTCATTCAGGGGGTCGGCAAGAAAGTTGTGGTCGAACTGAAAGATACGTTGAAAGAGAATACGACTTATACGATAGACTTCACAAGTTCCATAACCGATAATAATGAGAAAAATGTGCTTGAAAACTTCAGTTTTGCATTTTCGACGGGCGATGTGCTGGACACATTGCAGATAAGCGGCACTCTGATTAATGCGGAAGATCTTGAGCCGGCTCAGCATATGCTCGTTGGCATACATAACGATTTGTCGGATACGGCATTTACGAAAACACCGTTTCTGCGTACTTCGAAGACCGACGAACGGGGACGGTTTATCATACACAATGTCTCTCCGGGCGCCTATCATCTTTTTGCCGTCGAGGATAAAAACCGTAATTATGCATATGATAAAAATAACGATGAAGCGCTGGCATTTTTTGATTCTATCATTGTTCCAACATGTGAACGGAGTATGGTGCCCGATACGATCTGGCGGGATACGATTACCTGTGATACGGTTCTGATGGTTGAAAAAACCCTGTTCTATCCGAATGACTTGATACTTTGGTTTTCAAAAGATTCAGTTGCGCCCCGCCAACGTCTGCTGCGACCGGAACGCCCGCAGGATTATATCTTTACATTGAAATTCAATGCGCCGATGGATACGTTTCCTGTTCCCGTACCATTGAATTTTGAGCCTCGTGACTCATTGTGGTATGTGACTCAGCGCGGAGAAAGTCAGGAAAACTTTTCAATAAATTACTGGATTCTCGACTCTGCGATATATAAAATCGACACGTTGCAGGTCGGTGTCAACTATTGGAAAAATAATGACACGATACCCGACCTGATAGAATTACAAACGGATACGCTTATTTTAGTGAATCAGGATGCCGTGCAGAAGAAAAAGAAAAAAACACCCCGGAAAAAACCTCCGAAAGTGAGGCCTAATGGCGAGACATCCGCCGATTCGTTAAAAACTGAAGAAGAGAAAGCGCCGGTCATACCTCTTCAGGTAACGGTTACTCCCTCCGGCTCGCTGAATCCATACGACATCATTTCCGTTAAGTTTAACGAACCCGTTATGGAAGTACGGAAAGAATTTTTTACGATGGAACAGGGAGTCGACACTTTGTGGGAGACGGTAGATTTTGAACTTAGGGAAGATCCGGTGCTTGCAATGACATACAACATTGTCCGTCCTTTCAATTATGAAGAAAGATATCGCCTTACCATCGACTCTGCTCAGCTTTGTAGCGTTTACGGCCATTGCAATGATTCCATATCAACCACGATGACAGTCAAAAGCGAAAAAGATTATGGACATTTAATAGTTGCGATTCAAGGCCTGCCGATTGCCGCTGACAAGTCGATAGCAGGAAACAAAAACCGGACGTCGGAAAGCAGAGACAGCATACCGGGAAGCAGGGACAGCATACCGGGAAGCGAAGATAGCGTGCCGGAAAATGGAGGCGGCACGTTGGGGGACAGAGATAGCATACCGGAAAGCGGAGACAGTATAAATGTGTCGGAAGCCGGAAGCGGCGGCAATACAGTCCCCGCCTTTATGGAATTGCTCAACAGTAGCGGCTCGCCCGTCGCGAAGGCGATTGTTGAAAATGGCATAGCAACCTTCAAAGATATGCCGCCGGAAAAATATTATGCGCGGCTGGTGCTCGACACAAACGGAAATAATGTCTGGGATGCCGGCAATTATGAAAAACGGCAACAGCCGGAACGAGTTATTTATTTTATGTTGCAGTTTGAGATACGGCAAAACTGGAAGATTGAAGAATCTTGGGACATCAACAGCTCGAAGCCCGGAGAGAAGCCGTCCGAACTGTTGAAGAATAAACCGAAAGAAGAAGCGAAAAAGAAGCGTGATTATAAGGAAGAAAGTAAGCCGGGAAGAAGTGGCAGTTCAAGTACGAACATAAGGGGGCTTGGCGGATTTGGATTATAAAAACGAAAAAAAACGCTTCGCGATTAAGAGATGAATTAAGACTAATAATTAATCAAAAACGGGAACGGGAGACAAGTCTAAATTAATAAAAATGTTATGGGAACAGGAAATATTTTTTGCAGGATCGTTATCATCATGTGTTTTTATTGTCATCAGACGGCGGCTCAGAGTTACCATTTTCATGCCGCCACAATGAATTTTGGTGAAAGCGTTACTTACGACGTATATTTTAAATGGGGACTTATCATGTCGCGCGCCGGTGACGCAACGTTTTCCTACGACAGTGATTATTCCGTTGATAATGCATCTTCGCGTTATCGCATGTTGTTTAAAACAGTGAGGTTTTTTGATAATTTCTTTAAAATGCGCGATACGCTGAACACTTATTACAATGATCGCCACGAATTGATATATAGCCTGAAATGTTCGGATGAAGGAGGCTATTATTCTATTGACAAACTGAAATTTACGCATAGTAAAGAAGATTCAAAAATACACTCTTTGCGCTATACGCCGTCAAAAGTTAAGATTGATACGGTAATAACAGCGAAAGGTAATATTACGGATCTGCTTGGCGCCGTTCACTATTTGCGCAGACTGGACCGCAAAAAATTAAAAAACGGGGATACTTATCCTCTAACTGTGGTGATGGGACGCGACCTTGTTAAAATACAGTTTATCTATCATAATCAGGCGATTGTAGAAAGGGAAAAAGTGAGATACAATACCCGTTATTTCGTTATCGATATATATGACGAAGCGTTTGAGAGTTCTAAAACGTCTGCCGAAGTATGGCTTAGCGACGATGACAACTTTCTTCCCGTTAAAGTTCGCAGTAAACTTAAGATTGGATATGTAGAAGTATACTACAAAGAATCCTCCAATCTGGCGCATCCGATGACATGCCGCATTACAGGAAAACAATAAAAATAAAGCGTAAATGAAAAAAGTAAATACTATTTTTGTAATGAGCCTGTTCATAATAGTAGGATGCGGGGGTTGCAAACCATCCGGTACGCATAGCGACGATTTCATTACAGTCGATGTTACGGCAAGCTACCCGAAGAAGGAATTGATTCTTCAGGACTTTATGGATGTGGAATATATTCCACTGGAAACGAATGACGATTTTCTTTGTCAGGGTTTCGTGCAAGCCATTGGTAAAGATATCATCATAGTAAGAAACCGTAGTCTTGATGGGCATATTTTTATTTTTGACAGAAATGGCAGAGGCTTGAAAAAGTTAAATCGAAAGGGTCAAAGTGGCGAGGTGTATACAAACATTTTAGGGATTACCCTTGATGAAG
>JAIRMH010000059.1 GCA_031258835.1 Tannerella sp. | reverse complement strand
TTGGCATTACGGCTTCAACAGTTCTTCGACCACTACCTGAAAGGAGCGCCTGTACCCGTATGGATGAAAGACGGTGTACCGGCAATAAAAAAAGGCATTGACACGGGACTTGGCTATTGAACGAAGACCGATGTTACCGCACTCCCTCCTCATACAATAAAACCATGCGTAAAAAAAACAGGGGCGTCTGAAATTGACGACCCTGTTTTTTTTTCATCACATCTTTCAACTAATGACATACAGCCACTGATGAATGAAGCATCATCAGGAAGAAATTCTCTTTTCTTTAATACGCGCTTTCTTTCCTGTAAGTTTACGTAGATAATACAATCTTGTACGACGCACTTTACCTTTTTTATTCACAACGATGCTTTCAATAAAAGGCGATTCGATAGGGAAAATTCTTTCAACCCCTACATTTTCCGAAACTTTGCGCACCGTAAAACGTTTCTTGACGCCATGTCCCGAAATACGTATCACAACACCGCGATATTGCTGTATACGTTCCTTATTCCCTTCTTTAATGCGATAAGATACGGTAATCGTATCGCCACTGTTAAATGCAGGATGCTCCTTTCCGGTAGCAAACGCTTCTTCTGCAACTTTAATTAAATCCATTGTTTATAAGCTCTTTATATGTTTATATTCTAACAAAACGCAACATAATGGGTATCTCTTTCCCGACAGCGATTACGTAAAGCGGTCGCAAAGGTAGTAAAAAATTTACAACCGGCAACTTTTCGGCGGCTATTTTTTTTTCTTAAGGGGTATTATTTTTTTTCGAGAGAAGTTTCGTTTCACAAATAAACAAAAAACATCACCATATTCATAAAAAAAACTTATTTTTGCACCCCGAATTGAACGTAAACATTCAATTTCGATTGTTTATGTTCCGAACAAAATAAATGTAATATGAAACATATACTTATTTTTTTGTCTATCCTGTTTTCACTCGTAACCGTCAAGGCGCAGATAATGCCTGAACTGTTTGCTTCGGTTGACGAAAAAGCAATGAATCATTGGGTCGATTCGGTATTCGACAGCATGAGCGAAGATGAACGCATCGGACAACTCTTCATGATTATTGCCGAGCCTGTTGCCGGAACAAGAAATATCACAAAGCTTATCAACCTTGTTAATAATCAGAAGATTGGCGGGATATTATTCCAAAGGGGCGAGCCGGAAGCCCAAATAACGGTTACAAACCGGCTTCAGAAGGAAGCGCGTATACCTTTATTAATTGCACTCGACGGAGAATGGGGATTATCAATGAGACTCAGTAATACGACGCGTTTTCCTAAAAACATGATGCTCGGTGCCGTTTCGGATTCGGACATACTTGAACAATACGGGGAGGAAGTAGGTCGGCAATGCCGTGAAATGGGTATACATGTGAATTTTGCACCGGATGCGGATGTCAACAGTAACCCTGACAATCCGGTGATAGGCATCCGTTCGTTCGGTGAAGATCCGGAAGATGTGGCGCACAAAGTTATCGCTTATGCCAGAGGACTTGAGAAAGCCGGCATCATATCCGTCGCCAAACATTTTCCGGGACATGGGGATACGAACAAAGATTCGCACCATCTGCTGCCAATCATAAATCATAACAGGGAACGGCTATACAATGTAGAACTGCATCCGTTCGGAAGATACATAAATAGCGGCTTGTCCGGCATCATGGTCGCACATCTGGATATACCCGCATTAGGCACAAACGGCCGCCCAAGTTCATTCTCCCGGGAAATAGTCACGGAACTGCTGCGCGACAAAATGGGGTTCCGCGGACTTTGCTTTACCGACGGACTGGCAATGAAAGGGGCTGTCGCCGGGAAAAATGAAAGTATTGCTGTCGAAGCGCTGAAAGCCGGAAATGATGTCCTTGTGGGGCCGGCATATCCTGAAAAAGAATTTGAAGCAGTTCGACTGGCAGTTAAGAAAAAACAACTCGACATGTCCGAACTCGACCGGCGATGTCGCAGAATTTTATGCTATAAATATATCGCCGGACTAAACAATGTCAAAACCATACCGGTAAAATCGCTATACGAAAGACTCCATACACCACATTCGGAATGGCTTAACGCCAAATTAAACGCCGAAGCCGTCACGATTGTAAAAAACGACGGGGACATCCTGCCGCTAAAACAATTAGATAAGAAACGCATCGCCGCGCTTTCGCCGGGCACTGCAACCGACAACGAATTTCATCGTCAACTAAAAAGATATGACGATATAGACTGCTATAACTTGCCGAATAATGCCGATTATAACGACCGGAAAAACATCGTCGACAAACTTAACGACTACGATGTCATTATATGCAGCATACATCCTGCTACACAGGGAGAGCGTCCGGAATTACAGGATTTTACAGCAGGCAAAGAGGTCGTATTTGTATTTTTCACGCCCCCCTATCAATGTACAAAATTCAAAAACTCCATCGAAAATGCACCGGCGGTTGTCATAGCATACGAGCCGACGTTATTGGCGCAAAATTATGCCGCGCAAGCGATCTTCGGCGGCATATCGGCCAAAGGTTCTCTTTCTGTGGGCGTACCGGGGTTATTCCCTTTAGGAACGGGTATCATTACGGAAAAAACAAGATTAGGATTTCATGAGCCGGAAGAAGTCGGTATCCATCCGCACAAACTGCAGATGATCGACACCATCGTACAGGAAGGACTTGATGCGGAGGCTTATCCCGGATGTCAGGTGATCGTCGCAAAAGACGGTATGATCATCTACAACAAAGCCTTCGGATATTACGACTACAGCCGAAAACAAGCTGTGACGGAAAAAACGGTCTACGACCTCGCATCCGTATCAAAAGCCGCCGGCACGCTTCTTGCATCCATGAAATCATATGACGACGAAAACTTTCAATTGTCTGATAAAATCTCAGATTTTGTATCCGAATTAAAATATTCCGACAAAAAAAACATCCTGATACGCGATCTTTTTTACCATCAATCCGGTCTGCCTCCGACCATCCCGTTTTATGAGCTGGCGATTGATAAAAACAGCTTCAGCGGTTCGCTATACAGCGGCAAAAAAGACCCTGCACATCCGTTTCTGTTTGATACGCGCACCTACGTAGATACAAGTTTCCGATATAATCCGAACCTTATCTCGACGCGGAAACAAAAAGGATTCCAGGCGGAGGCGGCGAAAAATTTCTATATAAGTGATACGTTTGTCCGCGACAGTATCCTGTCGGGCATAAAAAACGCCCGGATGAACGCTTCCGGAAAATACACATACAGTTGTATCAACTTCATTTTACTGAAAATGATGATTGAACAACAAACCGGTGAGCCGATGGATAAATTTTTGCACAAACACTTCTTCGACCGTCTCGGTGCATCATCCGTCACCTATAACCCGTTACATATAATAGATATATCGCGTATCGCGCCCACGGAAAACGACCGGTTTGTCAGACGTCAGGTCTTACGCGGATACGTACACGACGAGGCTGCCGCATTTCAGGGTGGCGTATCCGGTAATGCAGGATTATTTTCTTCGGCCGCAGACCTTGCAAAAATTATGCAATTATACTTGAATAACGGAACATACGGAGGTGAAAGATACCTGTCTGAAAAAACATGCAAATTATTTACCGGCAGCAAATCGCCGGTAAGCCGTCGCGGGTTGGGATTCGATAAACCCGACGCCAAGAATCCGTCCCGTTCTCCGTGCGGGCTTCTGACGCCGCAGGCGGTCTATGGTCATACAGGTTACACGGGAACATGCTTCTGGATAGATCCGGTAAATAATATGTTTTTCATATTTCTAAGCAACCGCACCTATCCGTCAAGAACGAATACGAAATTGTTTTCGTTAGATATACGCACCCGCATTCAGGATGCCATATACAAGTCATTAGAATAGCTATACTCAAAGTCCGACAGCGTCCAATGATTGCGGATTCAGGGAATTACGAAATCCGGATATTTTTTTATTTGTCATTTCATTCATAATCATTTATTGTTTTAGTCTCACAAAAATATTGTAACGCATTCCTCGAAATGATGATGGCTACGTTAGTTATGCCGTTATCATCCGATAGAGGATGAATTGGCTACCGGTATGGTGGGTTATTGTTGGGCATAATTAATATTGTTTGAAAAGTCAAACATTAAATGATACAGTATAAATTCGTTATTGTCACAATCATTATGAACTGAATAATAATGAAATTCAAAATTCGGAATAAATGTTGCAGTCCGAATTTCCTGTATCGTATTGCAGTTATTTAATTGGGGATTCCGCAATAAAGCATTGATATTATTAATGTTGTTGTGAATATCTATATGTTTTACTACAAAACCCAACATTGCATTTACTCTGTAATATGCTGAGTAATATTTTGACACAAAACGATATATGCCATCGTTTATATATTTTGCATTTAATCCCCAAATACCTGTCAAATTTTCATTATCCAATCGTTTACATTCAATAATATAGTATGCTTCTGATCTTGTGAAAGTTTGGATTGTCTGTATTTTTATATCTGTCCTGCCTTTGGTGTTGTCTTCGGGAACTTCTCTGTCGAATATAAAATTGCCAGACAATCCTGTTTTTTCTCTTATTGCATCATTTCTTAAATATTTAAGTAACAGGTTATTTCTAATCTCGTTTTCATCATTCGGCAATTCAACATTATCGTTTAACATAATTATATAGCATGCAAAAACGCCATGTAAAACACTCTGAAATTCTCTTGTGTAATTTATTGCGTTATGATTATAACCTTTTGCATTCAGTTCTTCTTCCATCTATTCGCCCCTCCTTCCTGCTTTAAGGATTGCATCCATAAATTCTTCGACATCCAAATAAGCGATTGCCTTATGCCACAGTCGTTTTTCGTTGGGTTTGAAGATGTAAAACCGTTCTTTTTCAAAACCCCGTATATCTTTTTGTACAAATAATCTATCCGTTATTTTTTCGGAACTCAATCTAATTAATAAAGATAAAATTTGCCTGTCGGTTGCATTCTCCCAGATAATGCCGTTTTCTTCTTGCAAGTCAATAGAAACAACTTCAAAAAACATCCCAAGTATTTGGTTTGTATGCCATACACGAACAATAAATTTCTGTTCTTCATTATCTATATTACGCTTAAAACGATTAAGATAAAC
>JAIRMH010000052.1 GCA_031258835.1 Tannerella sp. | reverse complement strand
GGCAAACGCTATATCATCGAAGTGAAAATCATTCATTACTACGAAACTCCAGCCGCTGTCCGCGAAAAGGGGCTGACACAGATTAAAAAATATCGCGACACGATAGACGCTTCGGCGCCCGCTTATCTAGTGATCTTCGACCGTCGCCCCAAGGCAAAAGAACTCTCGTGGGACGAAAAGATCTCACGGACTGTCGACGAAGAAAGCAAGGTAACTGTATTGGGCTGTTGAAATGAATTTAGGAATATATACAGATAATAATATTAACAATATGAGAACAAAACATTTTTTATTTTCAATCGGCATTCTTTTTATACTGAATTGCTGTGATATGGATGAGGCATCAAATAAGGTAGTCTGCCCTAACGATGCAAGCATGGTTTTTACCTATATGATAGACTATACCACAAACCGGTTTTTAGGTGGATATAAAGTAACATTACCTCATTATATTGATTCTTTAATGCCGGTTTGCGAATATAATTCACCAGGGGACTTCGGCGACGTCACATGGTATGATAAAACAACCAATACGCGATTATTTGCCGGAACAATCATCGGGATGGGAAAGGGAGAACGTACATTCCCGGAAAAAAACGACTCTCCGGATTCTTATACAAAACTTGATTTTTCGTCAAAAAAACCTCAGTTTATTTCGCTGTATCATGATAAATATGATAATATGGCGAATCCGGAAGTTGATTATCTACCCATATGGAATGCAATAAAAGATCTTCAAGATACAAGCTGGAGCACTGATTCTACACCCGCATACATATACCTTTATCGCCCCAGTGTTGGTGTAGGAGATCCTAAGGACTGGTATTGGATCGTTTTTATGAAATACTAGCCCCATGTAAAAATCCGGTGAAACTTATTAACCCAACTTGGTAAAAATGCCTTTCAAAACGACAGGGAATCGGGCTGTCCGTTGCATAGGCAGCACCCGAAAAAGAGGAATATAAGTCGGATCTTTCCCCTATAAATTTCGCCGGACATTTTTATCGGTCTGTGTGGAATGTCGAAAATTTCATGTACATTTGCAGACTAAAAATTGTATTGATATGATCGACAAAATTAAGGATCTGATGAAGGAAGTCCGGGAACTGAAAGCCGGAAGCGCAGACGACGTGGAGACGTTACGTATAAAATACCTGAGTAAGAAAGGCGCGGTTTCCTCGCTTATGAACGATTTCCGCAATGTGGCGACCGACCGTAAACGCGAAGTAGGTAAATACCTTAACGAGCTAAAGGAACTCACGCAAAACAAAATAAATGAATTGAAAGAAGGTTTTGAAAATCTGAAATCTTCGGATAATGATTTAGACCTTACACGAACAGCATATCCGGCTACGCTCGGTACGCGACATCCTCTCTCCGTTGTGAAAAAAGAGATTTGCGATATCTTCGGCAGACTTGGCTTCAGCATCGCGGAAGGGCCGGAAATAGAAGATGACTGGCACGTGTTTTCGTCGCTTAACTTTGCCGATGACCATCCGGCGCGCGATATGCAAGATACGTTTTTTATACGACATAACCCTGACGTATTGCTTCGTACACATACCTCTTCGGTTCAGACGCGTGTGATGGAACGTCGGCAACCGCCTGTCCGGATCATCTGCCCGGGACGCGTTTACCGTAACGAAGCAATATCTTACCGCGCTCATTGTTTCTTCCATCAGGTTGAAGGACTGTATGTAGATAAAGATGTCTCGTTTGCCGACTTGAAACAGGCGCTATTGTTCTTCGCCAAAGAACTTTTCGGCCCGGAAACAAATATACGCCTTCGTCCGTCGTATTTTCCGTTTACGGAGCCAAGCGCGGAAATGGATATCAGCTGTAATATCTGCGGCGGGAAAGGTTGTCCTTTCTGCAAACATACGGGATGGGTAGAAATATTAGGGTGCGGAATGGTCGACCCGAACGTACTGGATAATTGTGGTATAGACAGCCATATATATTCCGGCTATGCGTTTGGCATGGGTATCGAACGTATTACCAACCTCAAATACAGGGTAAAAGATTTGCGCCTGTTCTCCGAAAACGACGAACGTTTCCTCCGTCAGTTCGAGGCCGCTTATTGATTACTCCGGACAATAACGGAACATCCTCATCGATCGACGGACAACTTCATATTATACGGGCAAAGAAACGTAAAAATGAGAAAAGAAGAACGATATAAAGGTATCGTCGGATGGTTTGAAAAAAATATGCCGATAGCCGAAACGGAGTTGCATTACAAGAACCCGTTTCAGTTACTGATTGCTGTCATTTTATCCGCGCAATGCACCGATAAGCGCATAAATATGATTACCCCTGCCTTATATGAAGCCTATCCTACACCCGAAAAACTATCAAAAGCAACGCCGGAAGAGGTTTTTGAGTACATAAAAAGCGTGTCGTACCCGAACAGCAAATCAAAGCATCTTGTCGGAATGGCTAAAATGCTCATTGAAAAATTCGGAGGCATCGTCCCTCCGGACATCGATCAACTGCAAAAATTACCGGGCGTAGGGCGCAAGACGGCAAATGTAGTAGCATCCGTCGTCTTCGACAAACCGGCGATGGCTGTCGATACGCATGTATTCCGCGTAGCAAACCGTACGGGACTTACGACAAACAGCAAAACGCCACTGGCCACAGAAAAAGAACTAGTGAAACATATTCCCGAAAGACTTATCGCAAAAGCCCACCACTGGCTTATTCTGCACGGACGATACATTTGCGTTGCGCGCAATCCGAAATGCGAAGCATGCGGCATCGCACTATGGTGTGCTAATAAACATATCTGACTTCGGGGGCAAGCATAATTCCGAACTCTTCGTTTACCGTCCCGCTTATGACTTCAGCATATGCGGCGATCTCATCACCGGTAGCATCACCATAGTTTACAAGTACTAAGGCCTGTTTCGCGTATACGCCTACCTTCCCCTGCTTTTTACCTTTGAAGCCGCATTTTTCGATAAGCCATCCGGCAGGAATTTTGACGCGGCCATCGGGCAACGGATACATGGGTATTTCCGGATATCTCTTTCTCAACACCTCATATTGCACACCGGAGAGTACGGGATTCATAAAAAAACTGCCGGCGTTGCCAAACGCTTCCGGATCAGGCAATTTCTCGCGGCGCATACCGATAACGACGTCCCTGACCGACGGCAACGATATTTCACGACCCTCCAATGCATCACGCAGATTTCCGTAATCAAGTATATATTCGGGATTTTTATGCAAACGCAGATTTACATGCGTCACAATATAGGGGTCATGATCATTTTCTTTAAAGAAACTATGCCGGTAACGATAACGACAGTCTTCGTTTGTAAAAATATGTTTTTTGAACGTCAACTGATTATATGCCTCTACCGTTTCAATCACATCTTTTATTTCCGCGCCGTATGCGCCGATGTTCTGAACGGCAGCCGCTCCCGTTTCGCCGGGTATACCGGAAAGATTCTCTATTCCACCCCACCCTTTCGACACGGCGTAAGCCACAATATCGTCCCAACGTTCTGCCGCGCCTATCCGCAATAAAACCGATTCGGGCGTTTCTTCCATAAGCGAAACGCCTTTTATGGCAGAATGAAGAATTATCCCATTGAAATCATTTACAAATAAAAGGTTACTGCCTTCGCCGATATGCAGTGTCAGACATTCCTGAAAATATTCATCTTTCAGAATCCGGTTCAATTCGTCTTCATCCTCATATTCCATAAACCAGCGGGTTTTGGCAGGGATATGAAACGTATTATGACGCTCCAGTGAATAATTTTGTTCGATACGCACAATTTCTTATTTTAATTATTTAACGATATACGACAGGAAGTATTCGACGCATATACGACGTATTAAAAAAGGATGCTTCTTTTCAGGAAGAAGCATCCTTTTAGATCTTAATATTCTCGGAAATCAATACTGACGTTCCAAAAGCCAGGCGTCATGGAAGTTTGGAGCATATTTTGACTTGAGGGCGTCACGGCTTCTCGCAGCATCGGCTTTACTGTCAAAACTTGCAACAATAACGCGCAACATCCCAAAATCGTTTTCTGCCACAACAGACTTATAACCTTCCTCTATCATACGCTCTTTCAAGGAATAGGCGTTCACTCTGTTCTTAAAGCTACCGATTACTACGGAATATCGCTTAAGACCTGCCGCATCTTCGCCGGATGCCGGTTTAACCTTTTCCTGTTTAACAGATTCATACGAGATCTCTTCCGTCGTCAACACTTCGCTGTCATCTTCCTCTTCTTCATCTTGCCATGTGTTATCATTTGACTTAGCCTGCTCGTAAGCAGTCTTATAAGCGCTACTTTTTGACTTGCAGGATCCCAACACAAATACACAGCATATCGCTGCCCCGAATAACAATATCTTCTTCATCTCTATCTATTTTATGTAAATTTATTTGCAAAGGTAATTATTTTCAATATTAAAATCCAAATACTTCGGAAATTATTTCAACTCTTTGATACGTATATTACGAAACTTCAAAGCGGAACCATGACCTAAAAATCCGATATGGCCTGATTTATTAAGTAATCCGGGATGTTCTTTTTTATCTATTGCGCCGTTTTTCGTCGCTTCTTTGATATCGCCGTCAAGTATCACCGTGCCGTTAAGCGTAACGCGGATATGCGTTCCGTCAGCCATAATCTCCTGCGTATTCCATTCTCCCACAGGCTTCAGATAGCCGCGTTTTGCCGGGATAACGCCATAAACGGAGCCATGGTACTGATACACCGCCAAATCTTTATACACGGGATGCTCACTGTCAAGCACCTGAATCTCCATACCCACATAAGCGGCGTCGCCTTCGAGCGGCGTTCGTATGCCCACGCCATTATTCGCGGCAGGCGTCAACTGAAACTCGAATCGAAAAATAAAATCGGCATATTCTTTTTTTGTATAAAGATTACCGCCGAACTTCGTCTCCTCCGATAGCGATATACATCCGTCTTCCGGCTTGTAATCAACCAGGTTTCCTGTCCATTCGTGCATGTTCGTTCCGTCAAAAAGAATTTTGAATCCTTCTTTCTCTTCTTCCGCCGAAAGTTGAAACGGCTCCGGTCGCGCCAGTTCCTTCACATATATATTGCGGTAATACACTTTGCTGCCATGCGCCTGGAGTTCTATTTGTTCGACCGGCGGAACCGGTTGCGAACGGTCCCAGTAGTTTTCCATGATCACATTATCGACAACGAGCGCCCCGTTTAATTTAACAGTGACACGATCTCCGACCATTTTTATATAAAACGTATTCCATTCTCCCAGTTTATTATCGGCTACCAGAAGCGGCTTACTCGTATTCACACTATTATTATACAATCCTCCGGAGCCAACCTGTGCTCCCACATTCACCCGCGAAGTATCCCAAATCTGAACTTGGGGCGTACCGCGCAGATAGATGCCGGCATCGGCATCCGGCCCTGCGGGGTCGAGTTTCCAGTCGACATACATTTCAAAATCGCCATACTGCCTGTCCGTACAGATATTATCACCTTTCCCGTTGAAAACGAGTTCTCCATCGACCGCCGACCAGCCGGAACGCATCTCCGCGTCGGCTTTTGCCTGAGCGCTTTTCAACGCTGCCGGCTTCATCTTAGCCCGTTCGACGGGATTTGCAACAAGCCCTTTCCAACCCGTCAGATCTTTCCCGTTGAACAGGGATACAAACCCTGTCTCTTCCGGCATCTCATTCAAATGTTTACGGATAGCCTGACGTTGATAGTCCGCATCCGGATTGTTCAAAGCGGCAGCCGCCCTGTTCAACAGCTCTTTCACATTTTTTCCGGTATACGCTTTATTTGCCAGCGCAATCGTCATTACCGCCCGCGCCGCATTTTCCTTCAACGATACGTTATCGAGAAACTCTCCCGCGTACAATAGCGCTAAGTAAGTTCCCGTATTCCCGATATTCTTTATTATTTTATTTTTCTGTTCATTCGTTTTTGCCGCTTCCATCGCCTTACGCAAAAATATCAGGCGATTTTCGCCCGTCATTTTCACGTCGGAAGCAAGCGATATATAAGCATCCAGTGCGCGTGCGGAATAAGAAGGGTCAGGATCGTCCTTACATATATCATATAAAGGTTCTTCCACGTCAAAACCTTTCCATGCAAGTAAAGCCTCAAACGCCGCCTCTTTCGCCGGACGGCTCTCCGTCTTAAACCCTTTTACAATTAATTCCAGTGCATCTTTATCTCCGGTAGATGATAACACCGGATAATATAAATATTTTTTCGAATCGCCGGCCTGCAGCATACGACGCGTAATCGCTTCGGCCTTCATTGCCGGCGGCATGGCGGATAATGCGGAAATAACGGCCTGCTGCAACGGTTTTTCAAAAGCGGGGACGGAACTCTCCAGCAAACCGCAGAGAGTGATCAGGTCTTTTTCCGAAACAACATCTTTCAATACATTATAAGCTGCGTTTTTTACTTGCTGAGAAGAACTCTTCGTCTGTTCAAGCGCCGCATTAAAATATGCGTTTGCCTTACGTAAAGCCAGCAACTCCAATGCCGCCGTCTTTCCCTCGTCGGAGGCCGAGGCCAACATTTTCACTAAAGAAGGCGAGATGTCGCCATCGAAAGAAGATAACTCGCGCTTTGCCAATGCAATCGTCCGGGCGTCTTCGCTTTTTAGCATGCCGGCAAGCGCCGGCATGGCCTCCGCGTTGCCGATCCTGGCAAGTGCATATGCGGCGGCCTGCTTCACGTCAAAATCGGAATTATCCAATAGCTGCGTCAATACCTGCGCGGCCGTTTTTTCGATGCCGACTTCTATTTCCTTAAGTATCACTTTCCTTGCGGGCGTCTGCGCTTCGTTTCCAATCCAATTCAAAATATCCGTTTTTTCCGCGTTCCCGGCTTTCGGCAATATTTTGAACAATTCTGTATACATTATATTATCTGCATAGCAGGAGGCGTACGTCAGCGCGGCGTTTCGATAGGACTTGTCACGATCGCTCAATGCCGTTTTGAGTGTTTTTACCTTATCTGCCTGCGTCAAAAACAGGATTTCAAGCGCGGCAATACGCATCTGTGCCGCACCTGCTTTTGTTGCATTTTTCAGAAGGTTTTTGGCCTCCGAAGCCGCTTCTTTCACATCACCCTGTTCATATACTCGTTTTATCAACTGTATATAGGCATCTGCGGCGCCCGTCAATTCATATTTATACCCTGCGGCGGCCGCGCTTGCCGCCAATTCCGGAAGCGACGCTTTGCTTCCTGTTCTGCCCAGCGCTTTAAGAACAACCGACTTTGTTTCCGCATCATTCACCTGCAACATTGTCCTCAACAACTCCTCCGTTCCGTTCGCCGGCACAACCTCTCCCAATGCCTGAATAATATTACGTAGCGCCTCCGGAGAGCGGGTGCCACGCCTCATCAAAGTCATCTGCAGCGCTTTGCCGGCGGCCTCGCCGCCAATAGATGCGATGGCATATGCGGAAGGGGCGCTAAAGTCGTCACTCGTCAGATAGGCCGATAACTTATTTATACTTGCCTCCGAGCCAAGCGTCGCCAAAAGGCGCATAATAAAAGCCTTCGTTTCGCGTTCTTCCGTGGTGTCGAGCGCTTCAAGAAAAGCTTGTTCCATTTTGCTTTTCAACGTTTCCTCCCCGGAAGCGTAAGCAGCCAACCCGCTCAAGGCGTATTCTATGGCGGCGTTATCGCCTTTACCGGGAGGATGCATCATCGCCACAAGACTTTTGACGCCCTCCGTTCCCGTAGAACAAAGTTCTTTCATCCATTCATCATACATCGATTGTTTCCCGGCAGGAAGCTCCGCCAGCACATCGGCAATGATCGTTGCGACCGTACGATTGGCCGGCTTCTGCGCCATTATAATACCGGGACAGAACAAAAAGACACAAAGTAATATCTTAAAAATATTTTTTTTCATAACGATTATCTATTTATAAAGTCATTTAATTTACGGATTACGGATTTTTAAATATTCCAGGGAGTTCTCGCCGGTTGATCTATCAAGCTATTGGCTGCTTCGTCGTTGATAAACTGCAGTTTCACCGGGTCAAATTCGAGCGTCCGGTTCAACCGGAGGGCAACGGCGCCCATATTAACAATGGTAGCGGAACGAAAGCCGTTTCGTTCATTTAGTGCAAACGGCTGACGCGTTTTCACACATTCCATAAAATCAACTTGTTGTTGTACGGGTTCCGGATAATCGGCCAGTTTTTTCTCCCAATCGGGTATATCACAAACAAAATTTTTATAAACATTCCCTTTCGGTCCGGAGATATACGGCGTATTCGGGTTGCCGTAGTCGCCTCCCCACAATACGATCCGGCATCCGTCTTCATACGTATAGGTTATTGAACGCCATGTACCTACGGCGTCGGGATGTTGCTGCGGCGCATCGACTTCTACTTTCACCGGGCTTGTCTCATCTTTCCCTAATATATACTGAACGGGGTCGATATAATGTTGTCCCATATCGCCAAGTCCTCCTCCGTCATAATCCCAGTATCCCCGGAATGTCGCATGTACGCGATGAGGATTATAAGGTTTGTAGGGCGCCGGTCCGAGCCACATGTCATAATCCAGTTCCTGCGGTACCGGTTCGGGCGTAAGGTTTTCTTTCCCTACCCAATAAAATTTCCAGTCAAAACCGGTATAACCGCTTATCGTGACCTTCAGCGGCCATCCGAGCATACCGCTCTGCACTAATTTCTTTAGCGGGTTCACCGGTGTGCCGAGACCATAAAATGTATCCGCAAAGCGGAACCATGTATTCAGGCGGAAGATGTTCCCATACCGTTTGACGGCTTCCATGACACGCTTCCCTTCGCCGATCGTACGGGTCATCGGCTTCTCGCACCATATATCTTTCCCCGCCTTCGCCGCTTCGACCGACATGATGCCATGCCAGTGCGGAGGGGTTGCAATATGTACGATATCGACATTAGGATCAAGTATCAGCTCCCTGAAATCATGATATTCCGCAATTTTCTCCGGCACAAGCGCCTGTCCCAATGCAAGATGCTTTTTATCCACATCGCATATAGCGACAAGTCGTGTACCACCATAGTTTAAATGTCCGCGTCCCATCCCGCCGACGCCGATAATTCCTTTTGTCAACTGATCGCTTGGGGCTACATATCCCATTCCAAGTACCCGTCGAGGTACAATTGTAAACAGGGCAAGCCCTCCCATCGTTTTAATAAAGTCTCTCCGATTTGTTTTCATGCCTTATATGATTTATAATAATTAAATATCTGCTAAAGGTTTTTTGTGCAAAGATAGCGCATGCCGGAAAGAACACAAAAACAAACTCGCCTATTTCAATGTTTTTAACTATCCCCCTTCCCAAGGCACGAAGTACCGCCTTTTTTTGGGGTTTTCCGAGAGGATATATTCGATAGCCATTGACAGCAATTATAGATTATAGATTTAAGATTTATTGAACAAAACTTTTCACCATTATTCTTGTTTTATAATATAAATCGCTATACTTTTGCCAAATGCGATTCAATCGCATTACAATCAATTTTTTATAGCAACTATTACTAACATTTTAAAATAAAAAAGTATGGAAAATTTAGAAAACAACACAACGAAACGTAGCGATAGCGGAGATGCAATAAATTCTTCTTTGCGCCAACTCCGCACCGCGACAGTAGTTATTGGCAGCACGGGCGCGGGCTACACCGCAGCGGACTGCGATTACCTGTGCGACGGCACAAACGATCTTGCGCAATTTAATGCGGCGATAGGGAGCATGTCTTCAGGCGGAGAAGTGAAGGTTCTCAACGGGGAATACATCTTCACGTCGCCCCTCGTAATTTCGGCAAGTAACATAAACTTATTAGGCTGCGGAAGAGGCAATACGACGCTACGTATGACAGGAGCGCGGAATACAAATCCCGGCGCAGCAAACGCACAAAGCAATAACGCGGTAATATTCTTATTCGGAAACAACAACCTCATTGAGGGATTTACGCTGGCGCACGGGACAACCGACACAAGCGGCATCAGCTATGGTATATACCTACCCAACTACAATGGTAGCAACACCATCACAGGCAATACGTTTGCAAACAATAACAGTAGTAGCAATAGCTATGGAATATTCACAGAAAGAGGCAACGGTAGTAACACCGTCACGGACAATGTGTTTTCAAACTACAGCGATAGTAGCGCCAGCTACGGCATGTACATGGAACACAATGACAACATTATCATGGGTAACAAGTGTAACAATTACAGTAACAACAACAACAGCTATGGAATATTTCTGAATAGACACGGCAACACCGTCACAAATAACAAATGTAACAACTACAGTAACGACAACGACAGTTACAGCTACGGCATATACGTAGATAGTAGTACCAGCAACCTTGTATCGAGTAATACGTGTGCCTGTAGTGGCGGCAACAGCTATGACATATACATCTCCGGCGACAACAACACCATCACGGGCAATATGTGTGACGGTGGTAATGTTGGCAACATCTATGGTATATTCATGAACGGCAGCAACAACACCGTCACAGGCAATACGTGTTCCAATAGCAACGGTGGCGGAGGAGGCGATAGTTACGGCATATACATAGACACGGACAGCAGCAACAACACCGTTACAGGCAATATGTGTTCCAATAACAGCGCCACCAAAGACGACAGCTACATCAGCTATGGCATATTCATGCAGAACGGCAATAAGAATACCGTCACGGGCAATACGTGTGCCAACGGCGCTAATATCGGCAACAGTTACGGAATATACATGAACGGAGGCGATAGCAACATCATCACAAATAATACGTGCGCCAACAGTAGTTACAACATTTCCGGCAGCTACAACAGTTACGGAATATACACGAACGGCAGCAATAATAACGTTATCACGGACAATATGTGTGCCAACTTCAATGACAACAACAGCGGTAGCTGCTACGGCATATACATAGATGATAATAGTAGCGGAAACACAATCAGTTTTGTCGCAGCTGGTAAAACCGATCCTTTTTCCGGATTCGCATTGTATATCGCAGGAACGGGAAACGAGTACAACCAGATTATCAACTGTAATTTGCATAATTGGGCGCAGTACGGAACGGGAGTTTTTACGACCGACGGGTCTACCGCCGATACGTTGCCGGGGTCGTCGACGACCATCGAGGATTTCAGCGCAATCGGTACGGGGAGCGTTGCAGGCTTTAATATGGTTTGATGAGTAGGGAGCGGGGGTGGCCGGTGAGGATTATTGTTAAAAATGTGGTTTTCAGACCGGCTACCCCCGAAAACGAAAAGAAGGAAATACCATTCAAAACAAGATGATACTCCTTCTTCCCTACGATTTTTATTCTAAAAATCAAACTAATACACCCGCGGCTATTTTTTTTCTTGATTGCTTACAATTAAAAAATTTGGCTTGCAGCTTTCTTTTTTGCATCCTCTATCCTCTTAATATCTTCTGCCGATATCGGAGTAGAACTAGTATTCACATCCGTATCGTTCTCGCATAACGGTTTATCCGCACTCCATTTCGGGCGTGCCGGATCTGTCTCGCGCATAATACCGTAATGCGTTATTCGGTCGTAAGTAATCGCTGCGGCATATGTAAACTTAGTCTTAAAACTCGAAGGAACTTGAACTATTACATGGTTCAGTTCTATAAAGAACGACTGGGAATGAACCAATTCGCCGCCTACATTTCGATAATTCGTTGCCGTCCGATTGGGAATTGATGCATATTTAACCATCGTTCCTCCTCTATAACAACTAAGCGTCACACGCACCGTCCAATGCTCATTCGCGTGACCATGCTTCCACCATGTCAGATAAAGCCCAAGATTCAGATAACGCGGAACATCTGTTGCATCATGAAATGCCTCCGCATCAAAATATACGGTCTCGCCCTGACCATCCACAGCATCCCCACCCCAGTTTAAGAGTTTAACCGTATCACGCCGTTCAGGTACAGTCTTTATTATATAATTCACATACGTATTACTGCTCGTACTTCCAATTATTTGCGATGCGTTTGCCGGCTTGTTTCTAAGGTTCGGATCACTATACAAAGCTCCATATCCTACCGGCAAATCTTCCATCGGCGTTATCGGATTATTATTTTCAAACAAAAATGCGATATCCACATCAAGGCTGGTTCTCTTACACCATTGTATGTCCATTACAAAAAACTTAAATTCCGGTACATACTTAAACTCATTCTGGAGAAGCGGTATCGTCAGTTGGTATGACGGATCGTCTATATGATGAACCGTAAGTGTTCCGGGGCGATCCGCATTCGTGTTGTTATGCAACACTTTAATTCTCAACTTCCCGCTGATCTCATGGTATTCCACCGACTGAATCCAGTCGCCGGTATAACCGTCCACAACATACCTCGCGCTACCTCCAAACGCTACAATATCCGGCATAAATATTGTTGTGTCGGCGCCGGACGGATTACTGATATAAAGCGTTTCCGGCACGGATAAATATAGATTTTCAATTCTTACGGATGCGGATTTCGTATTATCGCCAGTCGTTCTTATCTCGGCGGTACTACTGCCATATACCGTAAAATCGACAAGCGACGTTTTTCTCGTTAATAAGAAAGGGACTTCTCCCGATTCTCCCCCGTTATGGAGAGATGTAGCCACGGCGCAAGCCGCACCGTTAAAAACCCATGGATGCGTACTCTTAACCGTAATCGTTCCGGAGGGATTCGCCGGAGAAAGATAAAGAATTTGCGGAGTAACGCTTAGCGCGCTATATTCCACTTTCGTCATAATTTTATACACGCTTTGCGCTTTCAACTGTCTATCTACATTTTTTACCAGCGTATATTCTTCTCCACCCACCGTATACGTTATAATCGCCTTATCCATATATGCGGGATTAACTACAAGATAAGCCCTCAAACTGTCCGTAGAATTATCCGGCATATATGCATTTTCAACGTTCAGTATGACCGAATCACATTCATTCGAAAATTGAGGCATATTGCTCGCATTGTAAACTTTTGTGATATTAAAGATAAAATCGCCTGATAACGTAGCGCCGTTACTTGCCTTGAGAACTACTTTTGTCAACGGTTTACCATACACGCTCGGATGGTCGGATTTGAAACTTATCTCAAAGATGCTTGTCGTATGCGTAAAATCCAACGGGATATCGCCTGAAGAGGGGACAACGTCGCTTACACGTGAGAACATAAAAGCATTCTTTCCAATGTGCATACTATTGTTTCCGTTCTGCGCCTGAACCCTTTGTATGGCATGATTCAATTCGGGCGCCATTCCGACGTTCTCTTTCCATGGATAATAAACAAAAAATTTATGCGAACTCGTCCCCCAATCTATATCGGACACAAACACTCCGCGATTCTGGCCTATATACGCCTGATGCAAAATGGCGCGTTCGTTGAATGTCGGCGGATTCGTATCATCGCAGAAAATTCCGATTTTATCCCCCTCCTGCCATAAAATTTTGAGGTCGGATCCCAATGACGTGTAGGTGACGGCGTCTTCCTTTACGCTGAACGCCGGATTTTTAAAATCAGAAATAAGCGTCTCTTTCTTTATTACCGAATCCGAACAAGAATTTAAAAAAATAAACGTTACCGCCATCATCAAAATGACGTTACTGCTAAACACAATGTATTTTTTCATTTCCATAATATCTAAATTTGAAATTCCTAAATTACAAAAAGGCGTAATTCAATTCTCGCCGACAAAAGTATTTCTCTTTTTTCCTACATATACTATACATATATCTACATTTTATTATGCTCCGGTTTCCAAAAATGCAAAATATCCGACTTGTAAGCAATACAAACTTGTACAACGATCATAAAAGGCGCTCTACGAAGCTATACGCCGCGCATTGGGAAATTCTGCCCGACGGATTATCAATTCCTTTTTCCATGCAATGAATTGCGTAACACAGAACGAATATTTCCGGATAACCCGATAAAATTGGGAAAACCAAATGCAAACACTTACAAATAAAACATAAATAAACGTAATTGGTTTGCAATTTAATACAAGGGCGTTATGAAAGCACTATTGCGGATATTACAGACATAATTATGAATATTTATTGCAAGGATTTATAAGGCCTTATTAAAAGTCGTCCCGGTGCAATTTGTGATTAAGTATCTTTTTCATACTTTTGTCCGTTTAACAATCGTAATCGATATTGCAAATGAACAACAAAAAAATACTTATGATAACATTTATGTTTTCCTGTATTTTTCTATATTCCCGCGAGAACGTCGCCGTTGTATTCCCGAAGACGACGGCAAATCTTTTCACGGCAATTGCAGACAAACCGGAAAACGCGCCGACAGATTCGATCGACATATATGCGGAAAAGGGAGGCCAACCATTGTCTCTGGCACACTACCACTATACAATGGGAACGCAGGCGATAAATGCGCCTTACGGTAAAAAAGAAGGTTATAAACACTTCGAAAAAGCCCTCGATTATTACGAACAGGTAGACAATGACACACATGCTATAAGCTGTCACATATACAACATAGCCGTATACACGGCAAACCAGCCGGATACCACCTATGCAAAAAGACTCATCGGAAAAGTAGAAAACATCTTACAAAAAAAATATTCGCCATTCATTGACTTTACGCTAAGCACGATGAAATCGGACTATTACAAAATGCATTTTGACGCGACTAATCAGGAAGCGCCGCTCGATTCGGCGATCTTTTACGAAAAGAAACGTATCCACCTCTTTTATTCAAACGAAAATAAATTACCCGGCAAACTGGATTACGACATCTTGCAGTCATATCTCCTGCTCGCGGAATATCATTCCTTAAAGCAGACGCCTGACTGGAAATTCATAAATGACTGCATCAAAAATGCCGAATCAATCGGGTATACCGACGATGCGTACATAATGAGCAGGATAAAATACACAAAAGCCCTGTCTCTTTTTGAACAAAAAAGATACAATGAAGCGGAAAAACAAATTATCGAAGCCGAAAACTATTTATCACAACAAATAAAAGAAGGAGGCTCCATGTATCCTCCGGAGACTTTCTATTCCGACGAATCGGTCTATGCCAACCTTCACAGCAGGATTCTATTTTCAAAGAACGATTATAAAGAGGCGCTTAAATACAACCGGATCAAAAACGACCTGAAACTAAAGATCCGCGACATCGAATCGCGCGAACTTGAATATTTATACAATACGGAAAAAGAAGAACATAAAATCGAACAGCTAAAGGTCATCAACGCCAACCAGATAAAATCCATCAGCATGCTAATACTGATCGCCCTCCTGCTCGTCATAACCATTGCGTTGCTTTGCCTGTGGTTTTACACCGCAAAAAAAATCATAAAACGCCGCTCCGCGTTGATAAGAGCAGAAAAAGAAGAAGCGGAACTCAACCTTAAAATCAAAGAAGAACAAGCCGTTAAAGCACAATTGGAAAAATATGAAGTACTGTCGGACTATTGGCTGAAAGAGGTGGAACTCGAAGGGAAGAACAAGGCGATGGAGCAACTGTTAAAAGACAAGGAACTCCTTGATAAACAAATAGAATCTTATACGCAAAAAATAAACGAATACGAACGCATAAACGACAAAAAACAGGAATATATAAAAACGGAAGAACCTCAGAACAAACTTATCATTGAAGACCTTAAAAAACTGATAACGAAAAAACTGTCTGACAAGAAAGAATATCTGAAATCGCTAAGCCTCCTCAACGAACAATATATACCCGAACTTAAAAACGCATATAACGGGAATCTTTCCGTCTCCTATTTAAAATATTGTATATGCTTTGCTATCGGCATGGCAATCGGAGATGTGTCCGAATGTTTTTCTATCGAACAATCTTCCGTACACATGGTGAGATACCGGCTCAAGAAAAAATTCGGGTTAGACAATAATGACGACCTGGACGTATTCCTTCGTAAAATGAACAATACGCTATCGTCCGTAAAAGCTTTGGAGAAACAGCTCGAACTCGGCGACAAATCGCCTGAATAAAATGAGTAGAAAGGACGTCAATATTGCTTCAGCAGAAACGACGGATTTATCCGCAGGCAAACGCCTAAGGAGAAATTCGTGTTCCGTCCGAAAGGCGCAGACGCCGGCAATCCGGTTTCCGACGAGTACATCATACCCGATAAATAATAATACACTTCGGCCATAATGCCTAAATAAAAACCTTTTTCTATATTCACAGGATACAGATAATCCACTCCTGCATGAAACATCTCCGGTTTTTTATACAGCATGTCTTCTTCTTTTAGCGATACCGACCCATAAAAAGGATTGCCGAGTATTGTGACGAAATCTTTACATCGCCAATATGACGTCCTGACGTGAAAATCCCGCAGCTGAACAGCCAGCCCGGCATAAAAACCATGCCCTTTTCCCGGAACGGATACTCGCCCTTTCGGATAGTTGTAGTTCGTCACGTCAAATTCCGCATTTATATATTTAAGAACTTTCCGGTTTATATTCCGTTTAAAACCGACACCTGCCGCGCTATTCATGATCGTTTGCACATTTTCGTTCGTCACGTCGATCTCGCCTCCCTGGTGTTGCGCCAGCCACTGCAACCGGAAATAAACATGTAACGGCGCATCTTCACGGTTTGCATTAATACGGGCAGTCGTCCCCGCAACGAACACTTCCGACTTCGTATCTAACTTATAAATATACGTCATCCAGTTTACCCACATATCAAGATGCAGCCATTTCGTATTGTACAGCAACTGCATACCGGATTCGGGGTCGGACGTCAAATTCAACTCCGGATTATACAACGGCTCTATCAGACGATGGTTTGACCCGCCATAAATATTCCCTAAAATGATGTCGACATGGTCGGATAGCGCTACGTGCGCCCTGAAATACGGCAAAACATGCACATAATAGGCATCTTCGCGCCCCCTCCAATTTGAAATTCCCTGATATGCAAACGCCGGATACCGTGTCGTCCCCCAAAACCAGATAGAATGGACGCCCGTTTCTAATTTCAGGTTCGTACAGGGATAATAGGAAATTTTCATATGCGACCAGAATCCCGGTAACGTATAACCTTTTTGAACCGTCGAATTGAATTCATTATTCTTAAAAAAAGAGAGGTTGTCAGCTTCAAACGATAATTGACCCTGACGTAACGTATCGATACGGCAATCCGACGTATACAGATACTCCGTTATTTGCGCACACACCTCTCGACCGCCGAATAAAAACGAAACGACGGCAGACAGGACACATATAAATCTTCTCACATTAAACACTCTATTTTATGCTTTATTTTTATATCATGAGACCATTAACAACAAAAAAAGAGGTGCAAATATAAAAAAAAATGTGTCTGCTCATGTCTTATTGTCAGAAAATTACATTAAAAATATGACGCGATATGTTTTAAAACATCTTTTTAAATGACATCATGTAAAATAATAGTATTAATTTTACACTCAATTTAAACAACGATTATGGAAAATAAAGAAACACTTTCAGGTCTATATTTAGCTGATTTTCAGAAAGTTATCGATGGAAAAGAAACAAGTCTTTGTGTACTTTCAAACCAAAATGGCGCCGAAATAACCGTTCTGAATTACGGAGCTAAAATTGTATCCATCATGGTTCCCGATAAAAACGGGAAAATGGTTGACGTCGTAACGGGACATCAATCGATCGACGACTATCTGGCTTCCGAAGAACCTTATTTCGGGGGAGTATGCGGACGTTACGGGAATAGAATCGCCAAAGGCGCTTTTACGCTGGACGGAGTTGTCTACGACAAACTCGCACTCAATAATGGCCCAAACAATCTGCATGGTGGAATCAAAGGCTTCAATTCCGCAGTATGGGATATGAGACAGGTCGACGAACAACATGTGGAACTGAATTACACCTCCGAAGACGGTGAAGAAGGTTTCCCCGGACAGTTGAAGACGACCATCTGCTATTATCTGACGGATAACAACTCACTGATAATATATTATCGCGCAGAAACAGATAAACCTACCGTAGTAAATCTTACCAACCATTCGTATTTCAATCTTTCGGGCGCCGGTGATCCTTCAATAGACGACCATTTGCTGATGATAAATGCGGATTATTACCTTCCGACGGACGAGACTTCCATACCATACGGCCCCAAAGAGAAGGTAGAAGGAACGCCTATGGATTTTCGTGAGCTTCACGCCGTCGGCGAACGTATAAACGACGATTTTGAGCCGCTCAAATTCGGCAGGGGATACGACCATACATTTATATTAAATAAAGAAGAGGACAAAGCGGCTTTTTGTGCGCGTTGCATATCTCCCAAAACGGGGATTATTATGGATACATATACGTCAGAACCGGGCGTACAATTATATACCGGAAACTGGATGACCGGCAACCAAACAGGGAAAAACGGACAGCGCTATCCCCAAAGATCGGCGTTATGCCTGGAAACGCAACATTTCCCCGACAGCCCTAACAAACCGGAATATCCCTCCGTCGTCCTCCGTCCGGGCGAAACGTTCGAGAGTATTACCGCATATAAATTTTCAGTAGAATAAAACCATAATAAATTATCTATCAATAACTTAATAATCAGAATCTATGACAAACAAGCAAGACAAAAACTATCTTTTACCCATCATCATGATGATCCTGCTCTTCGGCATGATCTCATTTGTGACTAATTTGGCCGCACCGATGGGAATTGTACTGAAAAACCAGTTTGGCGTTTCCAATGCTTTGGGAATGTTGGGTAATTTTATGAACTTCCTTGCCTATGCCGTGATGGGAATACCCTCCGGTATGCTGTTGCAAAAAGTGGGTTACAAAAAAACGGCTCTGATTGCCATCGCAGTAGGGTTCGTCGGCGTAGGCATCCAATTCTTATCGGGAGTGGCGGGAAGTTTTTACATCTACCTGCTGGGTGCATTTATTGCCGGCTTTTCAATGTGTATGCTCAATGCAGTCGTTAATCCTATGCTTAACACCCTGGGAGGCGGCGGCAAAAAAGGCAATACGCTTATCCAGGTCGGCGGCTCATTCAACTCGATGATGGGAACGCTGGTTCCTTTGCTGGTGGGTCTTTTGGTCGGAAATGTGGCCAAAGCCTCCATCCCCGACGTCAACCCCGTATTGTTCATTGCATTGGGAATCTTTGCTTTAGTGGGTATTGTCCTATTCTTTGTGAAGATCCCCGAACCGGAATCCACCATCAACCGGGTGGCTAAAGGCGAAAAATCGCAGTATAGCCCCTGGTCGTTCCGCCATTTTGTATTGGGCGCCATTGCTATATTCGTATACGTCGGCGTCGAAGTAGGCGTACCGGGTACCGCTAATCTCTACATGACTTCCTTCACCACCGAAGGAGCCAGAGAAAAGGTGGCCGAATACCGGAAACAACAGGAGGATGCTAACTATTTAGCCCAACTAAAAGCCGAGGATGAGGCAAATGCAAACAACAAATCCTACGAATCCAAAATCGTCAGTAAGAACACCAACGAAAGTGCACAAAAAATACTCGACGGCAAGACACAACCCGGTCTTGGAATCGCGACCGGTATAGCCGGCGGCGTAGTCGGTTTTTACTGGCTGCTGATGCTCATCGGACGGTTGATAGGCGCTGCTATCGGATCGAAAGTAAGCAGCAAGACGATGCTGACGGTGGCATCCGGCATAGGCATCCTTTTAGTGATCGCCGCTATTCTTTTGCCGGTAAGCATAACCGCCTCCATGCCGGCGTTCGACACGAGCGGCGGAACACTCTCAGCCGGAATGGTCAAAGTACCGATTACATTCCTGCTCCTTGCACTGGTAGGGATCTGCACCTCGGTAATGTGGGGCGGCATCTTCAATCTGGCGGTAGAGGGATTGGGTAAATACGTTGCACAAGCGTCGGGCATCTTCATGATGCTGGTTGTCGGTGGAGGTATTATTCCTTACGCACAAAACCTGATTGCCGACACAGCAGGGTTTATGACGAGTTACTGGCTACTGTTTGTCGGTCTCGCTTACCTGCTATTCTATGCAGTGATCGGATTTAAGAATGTCAATAAGAACATCCCTGTTGAGTAGTAAACAAATTATTTTCCGGCGTCTTACGCGCTAAACGCAAGACGCCGGAATTTTATAAAACAATATAAAATTATGGATATAGAACACGTAAGAAGCCGTTTCATTAAACATTTCGACGGAAGTACCGGGTCGGTTTACGCTTCACCGGGACGTATCAACCTGATTGGAGAACATACCGATTATAACGGAGGATTTGTCTTCCCCGGCGCTATTGATAAAGGAATGATTGCCGAACTGAAAACAAACGGCACAAATAAAGTCCGCGCATATTCAATCGACTTGAAAGATTATGTTGAATTCGGACTGAACGAAGAAGACGCCCCACGCACAAGTTGGGCAAGATATATATTCGGCGTATGTCGCGAGATCATTAAACGCGGAGGCAAAATAGCCGGTTTTAACACGGCATTTGCCGGCGATGTTCCTCTGGGCGCCGGAATGTCGTCGTCGGCAGCGTTGGAGAGCACATATGCTTTTGCGTTGAACGACATGTTCAACCTCGGCATAGATCCGTTTGAACTGGCTAAAATAGGGCAAGCTACCGAACATAATTACTGCGGTGTGATGTGTGGTATTATGGATCAGTTCGCTTCCGTTTTCGGAAAAAAAGGAAGTTTGCTCCGCCTCGACTGCCGCTCTCTGGAATACGAATATTACCCGTTCGATCCCAAAGGTTATCAATTAGTGTTATTAGACACGCTGGTAAAACACGAATTAGCATCGTCGGCTTATAACAAACGCCGCCAGTCATGCGAAAATGTCGCCAAAGAGTTAGGCGTGGAATTTTTGCGCGACGCTTCGTTAGAGCAACTCCGGACGGTAAAAGACAAGGTAAGCGACGAAGACTACATGCGCTCGGAATACGTAATCGAAGAGATACAGCGCGTTCTCGACGTTTGTGAAGCGCTTAAGGCTAACGATTACGAAACCGTAGGACAAAAAATGTATGAAACGCACTACGGAATGAGTAAGTTATATGAAGTCAGTTGCGTGGAACTGGACTACCTCAACGAAATAGCAAAAGCATGCGGCGTTACCGGCTCGCGCGTTATGGGAGGCGGCTTCGGAGGATGTACCATCAACCTTGTGAAAGACGAACTTTATGATGATTTTATCAAAAAAGCGAAAGAAGGTTATAAAGAAAAATTCGGTCGTTATCCGAAAGTTTATGATGTGGTAATCAGCGACGGAGCGCGAAAATTAGCTTAAAATAACGATCCCCCCCCTATCCCCGTCCCGCGGAGGGCGGTCTAAAAAGTCGGTTTTCCGTCATTGCGACAGATAAAGGGTAATGACGGGAGCGTCATTGATTGCGAAGCGACGAAGCAATCCCATCGGTCGTTGGCGACTGCTTCGTTCCTCGCAGTGACGGGAGGAAAACCCAATTAAATATGTTATACAACACAAAATGCCACTTTTTGCGGTTTTTGTGTTGTATAACATATAATTTTATATACATCCTATTTAATTGAGTGTTATTTTTACACCAAATTTGAAAAATCAATATGAATCATTAAAAAAATAGCACAGTGGAAACGTTAGATTGGATTGTAATAGGGATATTCTCCCTCGCATTAATCGGTATTATCGCATGGGTTATGAAGCAAAAGCAAGACAACTCGGCGGATTATTTTCTCGGAGGACGCGACGCGACATGGATAGCGATAGGCGCGTCGATTTTTGCATCGAACATCGGTTCGGAACATCTTATCGGATTGGCCGGCGCCGGCGCCTCAAGCGGAATGGCAATGGCGCATTGGGAAATTCAAGGCTGGATGATACTTATTCTCGGATGGGTATTCGTTCCGTTTTATTCGCGAAGCATGGTATACACCATGCCCGAATTTCTGGAACGGCGTTACAATCCCCAATCCCGAACCATCTTATCGGTAATCTCGCTGATAAGTTACGTACTCACCAAAGTGGCCGTGACGGTTTACGCCGGAGGCTTAGTATTCCAGCAAGTATTCGAAATAGAAGAAATATGGGGAATCGATTTCTTCTGGATAGCCGCTATCGGATTAGTTCTAATCACTGCACTTTATACGGTCGTCGGCGGAATGAGATCCGTGCTTTACACTTCCGTCCTTCAAACCCCGATTCTGTTGTTAGGTTCGCTGATCATCCTCATCTTAGGATTTAAAGAACTCGGCGGCTGGGACGAAATGATACGTATTGCCGGCGCCACCCCGGTAAACGACTATGGAGATACAATGACAAATCTGATTCGCAGTAATGGAGATTCCGATTTTCCATGGCTGGGAGCGTTAGCAGGATCTGCTATTATCGGTTTCTGGTATTGGTGTACCGACCAGTTTATCGTTCAACGCGTCCTGTCGGGGAAAAACCAGAAAGAGGCACGCCGAGGCTCTATCTTCGGCGCTTATTTGAAATTATTGCCCGTATTCTTATTCCTTATCCCCGGGATGATAGCTTTTGCCCTTCATCAGAAAACCGGCAATTTCCTGCCGCTTATGGAGAACGGTGTGCATAATGCCGACGCGGCATTCCCTACATTAGTGGCAAAACTGTTGCCGGCCGGTGTAAAGGGGCTGATTGTCTGCGGTATACTCGCAGCATTGATGAGTTCGCTGGCATCCCTGTTTAATTCCTCCTCCATGTTGTTCACCATTGATTTTTACAAACGTTTTAAACCTCATACGTCCGAGAAAAAATTAGTAATCATCGGACAGATCGCAACGGCAGTGATTGTGTTGTCGGGCATATTATGGATTCCCATCATGCGCAAGGTGGGCGACGTATTATATGCTTACTTGCAGGACGTCCAGTCCGTACTCGCGCCGGGCATCGCCGCGGCGTTCCTGCTTGGCATATGCTGGAAACGTACCAGCGCAAAAGGCGGTATGTGGGGCTTAATCGCCGGTATGATCATCGGATTGACCCGTTTAGGTGCAAACGTATATTATAGTTCAACCGGACATTCAAGCGAAAACTTATTCAAATATATATTTTACGATGTAAACTGGTTGTTCTTCTGCGGCTGGATGTTTCTTTTTTGCATCCTTGTCATAATCGCCGTAAGTTTATTCACGGAAGCCCCCTCGCGGGAAAAAATACAAGGCCTTGTCTTCGGTACCGCGACAAAAGAACAATTAGCCGATACGCGTGCAAGCTGGAATCATTGGGATATCCTGCATACGTGTATCATACTCGGTATCACCGTCGCTTTTTATATCTATTTCTGGTAATTAGAAGAGAATATCCATGCCTAAACGTAATTATTATAGCACTCATCCGAAGTTTTATGTAAGCATCGACTGTATAATTTTCGGTTTCCAGAAAGGAAAGTTAAATTTACTTTTGCTGAAACGCAATTTCGAACCGTCGAAAGGCAACTGGTCGTTGATGGGAGGATTTGTACAAAAAGAGGAGAGCACGGACGATGCCGCCAAACGCATCCTGCACGAACTGACCGGTTTGGAAAAAGTGTATATGGAGCAGGTCGGCGCTTTCGGCGAAATCGACCGCGATCCGGGCGAACGCGTCATTTCCATTGCATATTATGCACTGATAAATATCGACGACTATGATAAAAAGTTAGTGCAGAGTCACAATGCTCACTGGGCAGACATAAACAAACTTCCCGAATTGATATTCGACCACCGGGAAATGGTTGACAAAGCCCGTAACATAATGAAACAGAAAGCAAGCGTCAAGCCGATCGGATTCAACTTACTGCCCGAATTATTTACGCTTACGCAGTTGCAATCGCTATACGAAGCCATATACGGAGAAACGATAGATAAAAGAAACTTCCGCAAACGTGTCGCCGAAATGGAATTTATTGAGAAGACCGAAGAAATCGACAAATCAGGTTCCAAACGCGGCGCACGCCTGTATAGGATGAACGGGGATATCTACCGGAAAACCGGGAAATTTAAAATTTAAGTCATTATCGACACACGGATAAATTATAAGTAATTACCAATATATAGTTTATGTTAGAATCACTGAAAGAAGAAGTATTCCGCGCCAACCTTGATTTGGTCAAACACGGATTAGTCATTTTCACATGGGGAAATGTCTCTGCAATAGACCGCGCTTCGGGACTTGTCGTAATAAAACCCAGCGGCGTATCTTACGACATGATGAAAGCGGAAGATATGGTCGTGACGGATCTCGACGGAATGGTGGCGGAAGGACGCCTGAAACCTTCGTCCGACACTCCTACGCACGTCGCTTTATATAAAGCGTTTCCCGAAACAGGGGGCATTGTTCATACACACTCCACGTATGCCACAGCATGGGCGCAAGCCGGACGGGATCTCCCAAATACAGGCACTACGCACGCCGACTATTTCCATGATGCGATTCCCTGTACCGACGACATGACGGAGGCAGAGGTGAATGGCGCATACGAACATGAAACAGGAAATGTGATCATCAAACGTTTCGAGGGACTTAACCCGGTGCATACGCCCGGCGTTTTGGTGAAAAACCACGGGCCGTTCTCGTGGGGAAAAAATGCGCATGAGGCCGTGCACCATGCCGTAGTGATGGAACAAGTAGCAAAAATAGCCTATATCGCATACGGGGTCAACCCGAATCTTACTATGAATCCCTTCCTGATAGAAAAACATTTCAGCCGCAAACACGGACCAGGCGCTTATTACGGACAAAAACAGGCCAGTCAGTCGAATACGGCAAACGAATCCATATCGACAACTTAAATGAACACCGAAAATTTAACGAATATCAGAAAATTATTAAAACAGTAAAAACATGAAAGCATTTGAAAATTTTGAAGTATGGTTTATCACAGGGGCGCAACTCCTGTATGGCGGCGACGCCGTAATAGCGGTTGACGCTCATTCCGGAGAAATCGTTAAGAGTCTTAACGCATCGGGAAATCTTCCGGTGAAAATTGTTTATAAAGGGACGGCGAACTCATCGAAAGAAGTTACCGATGTATTAAAAAAAGCGAATAGCGATGATCGATGTATCGGCGTCATTACGTGGATGCACACATTCTCGCCCGCAAAAATGTGGATCCACGGATTACAGGAATTTCGCAAGCCGTTGCTGCATTTACACACGCAGTTCAACAAAGAGATTCCATGGGACACGATGGATATGGATTTTATGAACCTGAACCAGTCGGCTCACGGAGACCGCGAATTTGGTCATATCACCGCACGCATGCGTAAGCCGCGAAAAATCGTCGTCGGCCACTGGAGCGACAACGGCGTGCAAGACAAAATATCCGTATGGATGCGCGTAGCCGCTGCATGGGCCGATTCGCAGGATATGTTGATAATCCGCCTCGGAGACCAGATGAACAATGTCGCCGTAACGGACGGCGACAAGGTGGATGCAGAAATGCGTTTAGGTTATCATGTAGATTACTGTCCGATAGCGGAATTAGTCGCTATACAGGCGAATGTTTCCGACGAGGAAATAGCCGGGTTGATGGAAGAATACGAACGCCTGTATATTTTTGCCCCTGCATGTAAGGCCGGCGGCGCAAAACGCGGACAGGTAGAAAAGGCGGCGCGCATAGAAATCGCATTACGCAAATTGCTAAAAGCCAAAGGCGCCAAAGCATTCACAACAAACTTCGATGATCTGGAAAACATCGACCAGATTCCCGGCCTTGCCTCGCAACGGTTAATGGCCGAAGGTTACGGATTCGGCGCCGAAGGCGACTGGAAAACGGCGGCGCTATATCGTACGATATGGTTCATGAGCCGGGGAATGTCGAAAGGATGTTCTTTCCTTGAAGATTATACGCTGAATTTCGCAGAAGAGAGAAGTTCCATCCTGCAAGCGCACATGCTGGAAGTATGCCCGTTGATAGCCGCCGAACAGAAACCGGTCATAGATGTATTCCCGCTTGGCATAGGAGGCAAGAACGATCCTGCGCGCCTCATTTTCACGAGCAAAACCGGTACGGGCACTGCTGCGACAATCGTCGATTTGGGAAATCGCTTCCGTATGATCGTGAACAAAGTAGACTGTATAAAACCGAAACCGCTACCCAAATTGCCTGTGGCATCGGCATTATGGATACCGCGCCCGAACTTCGAAATCGGCGCCGGCGCATGGATACTTGCGGGCGGTACGCATCATACCGGTTTTTCTTACGACCTGACCGTAGATTATTTTGAAGATTATGCGGAGATTGCCGGTATCGAACTATTAGTGATCGACGAACATACTACGATATCCGATTTTAAGAAAGAACTGCGGATGAATGAAGTTTATTATATGTTAAACAAATCCTTACAATAATATTATTATGAAATATGTAATCGGGCTCGACTACGGGACAGATTCCGCCCGCGCCCTTATTGTAAACGCAGAAAACGGAGAAATCATAGCGTCGGCGGTAAAAAAATACCCGCGCTGGTCGGTCGGCAGATATTGTAACCCCTCTATTAACCAATATCGTCAGCATCCGCAAGATTATATCGACGTACTTGAAGCGACCGTAAAAGAAGCGCTATCGCAAAGTCCCCAGGGGACGGCCGAACAGGTCGTCGGCATCGCCTTCGACACAACCGGCAGTACGCCGGCCTTTACGGATGCAACAGGTACGCCGCTGGCATTACTGCCCGAATTTGCAGAGAATCCGAATGCCATGTTCGTTCTCTGGAAAGACCATACGGCAGTAAAGGAAGCGGCGGAAATAAATGAACTCTGCAAGACATGGAACATCGATTATGCAGCCTACGAAGGCGGCATCTATTCCTCGGAATGGTTCTGGGCAAAGGCTTTACATGTGCTGCGCGAAGACGAAGCCGTCCGCGAAAAGGCCTTTTCTATCGTCGAATATTGCGAATGGTTGCCGGCGTTGATTACCGGCGTGAAAACGTCAAAAGACATCGTTCGCAGCCGTTGTGCTAACGGGCACAAGGCCATGTGGCATGAAAGCTGGGGCGGACTGCCCGACGAGGAGTTCCTGACAACGCTCGACCCACTACTAAAAGGATTCCGCAGCAGACTATTCGAAAAAACGGAGACGGCAGACAAACCTGTCGGCACTCTCTCTCCCGAATGGGCTTCGCGACTCGGACTTCCCACGAAGGTGGTGGTGGCGGGAGGCGCTTTTGACTGCCACATGGGAGCCGTCGGCGCCGGTATCACGCCGAACACCCTGGTCCGCATCATCGGGACATCCACCTGCGACGTGATGGTTGCAAGTTATAAAGAAACAGGCGATAAACTGCTCAAAGGGATCTGCGGACAGGTTGACGGCTCCGTCATACCCGGCATGATCGGCCTTGAGGCCGGACAGTCCGGGTTCGGAGATATTTATGCATGGTTCAAACGCGTGCTGGAATTTCCGATTAAAGAGATTCTATCGGAAACAACCATTGTCGACGACGCAACAAAAACAAAGCTGATCGACGAAACCTGCGCAAAGATGATCCTTGCGCTTACCGAAAAGGCGGAAAAAATACCGCTTGGCGAAAGCGCCGTTATTGCAACCGACTGGATGAACGGACGCCGGACGCCGGATGCCAACCAGTTGCTTACGGGAACGATTACCGGGCTTACGCTGGGAAGTACGGCGCCTCATATCTTCCGCGCCCTCGTGGAAGCGACGGCTTTCGGCTCGCGTGCAATCGTCGAACGTTTTACGGATGAAGGCGTACGCATCGATAACGTAATAGGCATAGGAGGTATCGCGTTGAAATCCCCATTTGTCATGCAGACATTAAGCGACGTGCTACATATGCCTATTAAAGTGTGTAAGACCGACCAGGCGTGCGCTCTCGGAGCGGCAATGTTTGCCGCAACAGCCGCCGGCGTCTACAAGAACATAGAGAACGCGCAAAAAGCAATGACCTCCGGCTTTACAAAAGAATATTTGCCCAACGAGGAAAATGCAAAACAATACGGCGAGATATACGAGAAATATGTGAGGATAGGAAAATTCACAGAGGAATTAACAATACAGATATAAATAAAATACGAAAGCAAAGAAAATCCCAAGACATGAACTTGTTGCGGGATTTTCACTGTTTTTTCCTTACGAATTTCACCGGACATTTTTATCCGGCTGTGTGGAATGTCGAAAATTTCATGTATTTTTGTCCGCTGTATTTCAAACCAAATGTCATGAAGAAAGTATTCATACTATTATTAACAGTGTTACAAACAGTTTCGGCTGCCGCACAAAAAAAAGCGCCCAAATGGCTCGACAAGGCGTCGAAAGCTATCATAACCGTTGAAACAACAACCAAAGAGGGCGTATCCAAAACGGGAAACGGGTTCTTCATTCAAGAGAACGGCGAAGCGGTATCGTCGTTCGATTTATTCAAAAATGCCAAGGAAGCCGTAGTAACAACTTCCTCCGGTGAGAAACTGCCTGTCACACACATATTAGGTGTCGACGAAATGTACGGAGTGATTTGTTTCAAAGTCGCCATTCCAAAAAAAACAACCTTCTTAACTCAAGTAAAAACGGCGGTACAAACAGGATCTGCCGCCTATATCCCACCTTCGGCGGAAGTAAAAGAGCTGGTGCAGGGAAGCATCCTGGAGATAACAAAAATCAACGGCGCTTATGATTATTACAAAATAGATATGCCGCTTCCCAAATCGCAGGAAGGCTATCCGTTATTAACCGAAAACGGCGAGGTCTTTGCATTAACGCAGGCCGATGCATCGGGAAAGGGAAAGACCTACGGTATCTCTGTTGCATATATCAAAAGCCTGCAAATCACTTCTATGGATATGCTGAAACGTACATACTCGGATATCGGGATACGTAAAGCATGGCCCCCAACGGCAGAAGATGCGCAGATCGCCCTGTTACTCCACACGTCAAGAGAAGATGCCCGTTTATACCTCGAAACGTTGAACGATTTTATCACGACATTCCCCTATCATGAGGAAGGCTATATCAGCCGGGCGTCGCATTACGCCTATCGTCGCAAAGAACTGGCGCCCACGGAAAATGAACAACTTAAGATGCTGGACCTGGCGCTGGCCGATCTTGAAAAAATCGAAAAACAAACAAAAAACAGAGGAAACATATATTATAACAAGGCAAAACTCATTTTCGGAATAGCAACCAGCGACAGCACGCTCCGCCACAAAAACTGGAATGTCGAAACCGCAGAAGGATACACGCAAAAAGCCTTATCGGAGGAAGATCTTCCCCTGTACCGCCAATTAGAAGGCGACATCGCTTTCTATAACGGCGATTACGAAAAGGCGTTCCAGGCATATTCCATGGTCAACCATAGCCCGGTAGCCTCCGGCGCATCGTATTATCTTGCCGCTAAATGCAAACAACAGATACCCGGCTCCAATTACATGGAAATCATCACGCTACTGGATAGCGCCATTGCAAAAAGCCCCATTGCCGAAGCGCAGGCGTATCTGCTGGAAAGTGTGGAACTAAAGATGCAGACGGGATTTTATGAGCAGGCAGTCAAAGATTATGATAAATATTATATATTTACCGGTGGAAACGTTGGCGACGCTTTTTATTATTATCGCGAACAAGCAAAATTTCGTTCCAACGACCTCGAAGGCGCGCTGAAAGATATCGAGAAAGCTATTTCGCTCGACAAAGATAACGCCGTCTATCAGGCAGAAATGGCTTCCGTTTATCTGCGCCTTAAAGAGCCTGTCAAAGCGCAGGAATGTGTGGAGAAAGCGATTGTACAGGATCCGACATTCGCCTCTGCATACCGACTGTTAGGCGTCAGCCTCATCCGTCAGGATAAGAAGGAGGAGGCATGTAAGAATTTCGAGAAAGCAAAGGAATTAGGCGACCCGGTCGTAGAGAAGCTGATAAAAGAGAACTGTAATTAGACTGCAAATTCGTCCACTAATGCGACAAATGACAAAACAATTAAACGAACTACTAATAACTAAAAAAATGAACAACGAAAAAACAATGAACTTGGCGGCAGATAACATTCGTATCCTTGCCGCTTCGATGGTGGAAAAAGCGAAGTCCGGGCACCCGGGCGGTTCTATGGGCGGAGCTGATTTCATAAATACTCTTTATTCCGAATTTCTGAATTTTAATCCGGAAAAACCTGACGATCCTTACCGCGACCGTTTTTTCCTCGATCCGGGGCATATGTCTCCGATGTTGTATTCGACGCTTGCATTAGCCGGATTGTTACCGCTGAAAGAACTGGAGCATTTCCGTCAATGGGAAAGCCTGACGCCAGGACATCCGGAAGTGGATGTTTTGCATGGTATCGAAAACACATCCGGCCCGCTTGGACAAGGTCATGCGATGGCTCTCGGCGCCGCTATCGCGGAACGTTTTCTGGCTGCACGCTTCGGAGAATGGATGTCGCATAAGACATATGCTTATATTTCCGACGGCGGCGTTCAGGAAGAAATATCCCAAGGCGTAGGCCGCATAGCCGGTCATCTAGGCCTGAACAACCTGATTATGTATTACGACTCGAACAACATACAGCTTTCAACGAAAGTGGACGAAGTAAATACCGAAGATGTGGCGGCGAAATACAAAGCATGGAACTGGAATGTTATCACCGTAGACGGCAGCTCCGTCAACGAAATACGCCGGGCGCTGAAAGAGGCGAACGCAGAAAAAGAACGCCCGACGGTCATCATCGGCAAGACCGTAATGGCAAAAGGCGCTGTTGACGCGGAGGGTAACAGTTACGAAAATACTATATCCACACACGGGCAACCGTTATCTGCTGCCGGCGCCGACTTCAACGCCACCATAAAAAATCTGGGTGGCGACCCGGAAAATCCGTTTACCATCTTCCCCGAAGTGGAGATATTGTATGCCGAACGCAGGAAAAAACTTATAAATTGGGCACGGGAAATAGCTCGTGAAGAAGAAAGATTCCGCACCGAAAATACGGAACTTGCTGCAAAATTAGATTTGTTCTTAAGCGGGAAATTGCCTGAAATAGACTACTCGGCAATTGAAATGAAAGAAAATATTGCAACTCGCGCTGCCTCGGCTACAATGTTAGGCGTTTATGCAAAGCAGGTTGAGAACATGATTGTAGCATCTGCCGATCTAAGTAACTCCGACAAGACGGACGGCTTCCTTAAACATACAAAAGCGCTCAGAAAAGGCGATTACTCCGGGCAATTCCTTCAAACAGGCGTAAGCGAACTCACGATGGCCTGTATCATGAACGGTATGGCGCTTCATGGAGGCGTGATTCCGGTATGCGGAACATTCTTCGTATTCTCCGATTATATGAAGCCGGCCGTACGCCTTGCGGCATTGATGCGGTTGCATGTGATATACGTATGGACGCACGATTCATTCCGCGTAGGAGAAGACGGCCCCACGCATCAGCCCGTAGAACACGAGGCGCAGATACGCCTGCTGGAACACTTGAAAAATCATTCCGGCGAACGCTCGACGATCGTCATCCGTCCGGCTGATGCGGAAGAAACAATCTATGCATGGAAAGTAGCCGTAGAAAGTAACCGCCCCGTAGCCCTCATCTTATCGCGTCAGAATATAAACAATCTGCCGGCAGCAAGCGGATCCCGCCGCACGGAAGCGCAACAGATCACGAAGGGCGGATACATCGTCAGTGACAGCGACGGCAGTCCTGATGTCGTCTTGCTGGCAAGCGGTTCGGAAGTGGCCACGCTCGTAGAAGGCGCCGGAAAACTTGCCGACGAAGGCATCCATGTACGGATAGTATCGGTTCCGTCCGAAGGATTATTCCTCGACCAACCGGCGGAATACCGGGACAATGTATTACCCCGTGGCGTGAAACGCTTCGGACTGACATCCGGTTTGCCCGTAACCCTGCAAGGCCTCGTCGGAGATAACGGACGCATACACGGCATGCCAAGCTTCGGCTATTCCGCTCCGTACAAAGTGCTAGACCAAAAACTTGGTTTCACGGGAGATAATGTCTATACATTAGTCAAAGAACTGTTAAAACAATAGAGCAAAAAGGGGCTAAGGGTTAAAAACAGGAACAGGAACCGGTTGACATTTAGCCTTTAGCCCCATTATTTAAAACTATAACCGAAATGAATTTCACAAATACAACAATAGGATTAGCAAGTGACCACACAGGTTTTGAATTTAAAGAGTTCATCAAAAAACACCTTGAACAAAGAGGCTTGAGCTACATTGACGTTGGCGCCGGTTCGACAGAAAGGAGCGATTATACCGATTACGCTCATCTGTTGGGAGAAGCAATAAAAAACAAGGAGATAGAGATCGGTATTGCGTTATGCGGTACGGGAAACGGGATGGCGATGACCCTCAACAAATATACATTCATACGAGCCGGGCTTGCCTGGAATGTCAATATAGCAAAACTCATCAGCGCACACAATAAAGCGAATATACTTGTTATTCCGGCCAGATTCATAACGCAAGATGACGTAGCCCAAATAGTAGATGCATATTTGGACACCCCGTTTGAAGGCGGTCGTCACTTAGAACGCATACATAAAATTACGACGGATTTTCTCTAATCAGCCATAAACAACTGCTTTCGCCTCGGCAGAAGCGGCTGAAAAACGTGTCGACGAACAGGAAAAAGGCTCCCGCCTCCCCCTGTTCGAGCGACGGGAGCCGCCATTTACTTCACGAAATCGGCATTCAGCAAATAGTCCGCACTTTTTCTGACGTCTTCCTCCGGTGTCGTATCGTATTCTTCTACTTCTACATACCAATCTTTTATTTTATTGATATAAGCCTGCTCGAATATATCTTTATAGTTAACCGTATTCTGAGCGCCAATAGCGGTTTCGTCTTTAATATGCAATACTTTAATGCGTTTCGGATATTTCTTCATATAATCAACAGGATCATATCCGCCTTTCTTAATCCAGTAAACGTCAAGTTGGAAAATCACATGACGGGGGCTTGTATTTTTTAACAGGAGGTCATAAACAGGAATGTCGTCGATTTTAGTCTCAAATTCAAAAGCGTGATTATGATAACCGAATTGTATGCTCGCTCCGGCCGTGATCAGGGCTATTTCATTAAAATAATCCCCATAACGTTTAACCTTATCAAGGGTAGCGCCTTCATTCAATGGCGAGGATGGCATTATCATATATTTCATGCCTGCGGCGTTATGCGCTTCAACCGCTTTGTTCCACCAAGCCATGTCTTCGTCATGATCTTTTGTGATATTACGTCCGATATGAGAGCTTGTCAACTTCATGCCCAAATCTCCCACTATTTTTTTCAATTCAACAGGATCTTCTCCATAGAATTTCCCATCGCCATAACTGGCGGTTTCAAGGCTGTTATAGCCCATTCCCGCAACTACCTCCAACACTTTACGTATACCTTCGTCATTTATCATCTCACGAAGAGAATAAAGCTGAAGTCCAAGATACTTCGACGGCGCAGGTATCCCTCCACCGGAAGACATAAGGTTTGGAGACACAACGCCTCCGGCAATCAACATAGATGCTCGCTTAATAAAATCACGTCTGCTTTGCATAGTACTTAATATTATTATTGTTAGTAAAAATCAAAAAACACGACAAATTTAGAAAACATTTTTTCAATATGCAATCATTATGTGCAAAATATTTCACCGCAGACCCAATCATCAAATGCAATAAAATTATTAATACGCTCAAAGAACTGCTTTTTAGGCGTGTCAAATATACATAAAATTTTCGACATTCCACACATACCGATAAAAATGTCCGCCGAAATTTATCGGGGAAAGTAATTGTTTTGTAACAGAAAGTCGCCATTTTTGTAACAAATAGCTGCTACCTTTGCCCCAATTAAAACAAATAAAAAGATGAAAAAATATCGTGTTATTTTGGCAGTAGCGGCGTTGAT
>JAIRMH010000267.1 GCA_031258835.1 Tannerella sp. | reverse complement strand
GTATGCCAGGCGTCGTCGTTGAGGGCGGCAGCGGAAGTTTGCGATTTGTAAGTCAATTTACCGTCATCGCCCAGCGTCAGTCGCGCCGTGTCGCCGGCGGCGGTAACGAAAGAGGCAACCGTTCCCGTACCCGTTGTCTTAAAAGCGAAAGCGAGGGTAAAGGAATGAAGGATGTTTTCGGGTGTAAAAGCAATCCGTTTGACCGGATTCGTTTTTGTGAGCGTGAGCGAAACATTCCCGTTGCGTACCGGTTGCGGTTTACCGTCCGCCAAAGCGTCCAAGAGCGAAGGCGTTAAGGCGTAGAACATTTCGGCATGTCCGGCTGTGTTCGGATGTGCGTTATCAGCCATGTAACCCGACGCCCACCGTCCGGCGTCATTGTCTATTGCGCCCAGAAGGTTGACGCTCGGCACGTCCCATTCGTGGATAAGGAGATTGAGTTGTTTCAGGAAAGCATAATCCACATCATTGAAATCGCCGCGCGGATAGTTATTGCCGACCAGCGGGATTTTTCCGTGATCGCGGGTGCGTTTAATCAGCAGCAGCATGTTATCGCGCCAACTGTCGAAAGCGGTTTGTCCGCGTTCGTGGATACCTTCGTTACCCAATGAGAGTCCGTAATAGACATAGCGGCTGCAGGAAGGCAGGAGATCGCTGTCCCAGCGGTTGATAACGTCGGTAGTTGTGTTGCCGCCGATAGAAATGTTGTCGGTTGTCCATTCATGAAGCGCATTGTTTTGCAGGTACGTTGTCCAGAGCCATGCATAGCCGTTTACTTCGCGCGGGTCGGCGCCCTGTCCCCAGGGGACGGACGATCCCATGACGGTAAAGGAATAATCACCGGCGTTTTGCCCGGTGATGGCAACCGGTTTCGCAGTAGTCAACGTTGCGCCTCCTGCAAGCATGGCAGTAGCGGTAACGGTCACCGTTCCGTTTGCTATGGCGTAGAGTTTGCCCGTTTCGGTGATTCGGGCGATTGCTTCATTATCCACGCTCCATCGGATTGCCGGAAGAAGTGCGCCCTGCGGTTCGGCCTTCGCCGTGAGTTGAATATAGCCGCCGCATGGGGTAATCGCGTCGCTTCCGGAAAGGGAGATTGCCGTAGCCTCCGACCATTCCGGTTTTCTGCCGGAAAGCGCGGGGGATTCGCCGTTGACATAGGGCCAACCGTTTTCCCATTTGATTTGATTGAGGAGCAGGATTCGCCCGTTGGCGGCGTTGGTTACGTCCCAGCCGTGGAAAAGCATCCAATCGCTTCCGGCGTCATCCCGTACGATTTCGGAGCAGTGTCCGTTGCCGACAAAGCGGTTGTTGAAGCCGACAACCGGAGCGTAAGCGTTCGACATCATACTGTTGCCCTGTTTGTTGACGTAAGGCCCGAAAAGCGATGCGGAACGTCCTGCTACCAATTGATACGTACTGTTCAAACCTTCGCAGCACGATCCGACGGAAGCAAAAAGATAATAATAATCGCCGCGCTTGTAGATGTATGTACCTTCAAAGGCCGTTCCGGCCACCTGTTGCGGCTGCGGATTGTCGGGATATTTCAGCGCAAGCCCATCGTCGCTCAATTCCACGTAATAAATGCCGTGAAAGCTGCCCCAAAAGAGGTATTTTTTCCCATTTTCTTCGATGTAAAACGGGTCGATCGAGTTCCGAACGCCTATTTCGCTGCTGCGAAAGAGTTTCCCCAGGTCGGTAAAAGGGCCTTGCGGCGAATCGGACGTGGCGACACCTATCCCGCATGTTTGCTCGCCGCCCCAGACCGACATGGAATAGTAAAGGACATATTTCCCGTTGATGAAATTAATGTCCGGCGCCCACAATCCGCCGTCGGGTTCAAATGTAGGACGGGAAGCATCGGTAAAAGCCGTTCCCTGAAAAGTCCAGTCGACCAAATCGATCGAACGGTAAATGGGGATGTTGCGGATATTTTCCGTTGCATAGAGGTAGAAATAGCCGTCGTCGGCACGGATAACCGTTGGGTCGGGCAAGCTTTGTGCAACTACCGGATTGGAATAAGCGTCGTTTTCGTCGGAGCCGGTTAAGATCATCGTCGAAACGCCCACGTCGATGTATTGTCCGCCGTTTGTTTGATAGCAATACACCGCCAGGACGTTTTCGCCGTCCGGAACCAGGGCCGCTTGCGCTTCCGGCGTAATCGAGTAGTAAGCATAACCGGAGGTGTAACCGGTCTGTTCGAGCGCTTTCACGCCGTTGATGTAAATCCGGCAATCTTCGTCGTGATGCAGGCGGAGTATCAGCGTAGCTTGTTCGATTGCCTGAGCGGGTAAAGTAAACGTCCGGCGCAGCCAGATATTCGTGCTGTTCCAGATTGTTCCAACAACAGCGCCGGGCGTATTTTCCGTTCCGAAACCGCCGTTGCCGGTTGTCCAGCCCGCATCGTTAAAAACCGGCTCAAACCAGTTTGCCGCCGGCTGGGTAGTTGTGTACTTCCAGGTCTGAGGCGTTTCTTCGGAAGTAGGGGCAATGGTGGTATAATACCGGTATTCGTTGATAATCCTCCGGTTGACGTCATAGAAATCCTTGGCATAGCCTTTAAGGACTTCGCGGTCGTAGGTAATCAAACCGTTCAGTTCCATTTCCACATCGGTGATTTCGGTATATACGGCTGCGCTCAGGCCTTTGTTGCTTTTGAAATCGATCAGCATGTTAGCGTATTCGGTGTATCTTTCCAGCAGTTCTGCATAACTGTTTACCGTTGCGTAGGGATTGCCTTCGCTCCAGAAATGCCCTTGTTCGTAATAGCCGACACCGCCGTATTCGCCGCAAACCAGCGCTTGGGTGTTCGCTGTATTTTTGGGCGGCGCTACCGGAGGCGCATAGTTGTGGTAATCGCGGACATCGGTACTGTTCGTGTCGTAGCGCGTATCGTTCACGCCGCTGTTTATATTGACCAGGCGGCTATTATCGAGGCTTTTCACCTGATCGGCGAGCGTGTTTTCATTGTGCGACCCCTGGTATTCGTTAAATATGACCCACGAAACGATAGCGGGAGAGTTCCGGTGCGTTTTTATCATTGCTTCGAGTTCCCGTTTGAAGGCGGCGTCTTCGCGCGCCGGCACGGGATGCTCATTCGTATTGATATAAGAATTCATGGAGGGCATGTCCTGCCAGACCATTATTCCGAGTTTGTCGCACCAGTAATACCATCGTTGCGGTTCTACTTTGATGTGTTTTCGTACCATATTGAAGCCTAATTCTTTGATTTTTTCAATATCGAAGCGCAAGGCTTCGTCGGTTGGGGCGGTATAGATACCGTCGGGCCAGAAGCCCTGGTCGAGCGGCCCCATTTGGAAAAGAAACCGGTTGTTGAGCATCATTCGTTGATAACCGTCGACGAGTTGTTTGGAGATCTTACGCATCCCGAAATAGGTTGAAACGGAATCGACGATTTCTGTTCCATTGATCCGGAATACCTTCATGTCGTATAGAAACGGGCTGTCGGGCGACCACAGCTTGATCGGTTGCGGAATCGCCAAATCAGCGCCTGCCGACGAACCGGAAATGTCTTTTTCCCAATCGGCAATTTCCGTTCCCCTGTCGTAGATCTTAAAGCGGTATTTCCCGCGCACGGCGGGATAGAATTTCAGGACGGCGTTGTCGATGTCGGGTACCATACGGAAATCGGCAATAGCATAATTTTGCGGCACCGGTTCGATCCATACCGTTTGCCAGATACCGGTGGTGGAAGTGTACATGATGCCTCCGGGATAGAGGGTTTGTTTGCCGCGGGGGTAGCCTTTGGCATCGGTCGGGTCGCTGACCCGGAGGGCGATATCCTGTGCGCCGGCGCCGGTCAATTTGTCCGTTATGTCGAATGAAAAGGGGTCGTAACCGCCCTGGTGCGTTCCGATGCTTTCTCTGTTAATAAAGACTTCGCAGGTGTAATCGACGGCTCCGAAATGGAGCAGTACTTGTTGTCCCGCCCAGTCTTCGGGTACGGTAAAGGAACGGCGGTACCAGACGTTTTCGTGCTGTTCCATGATGCCCGAAAGAGCTGATTCGACCGGAAAAGGGACCAGTATTTCCCGCGAGAGGTTTCCGGCAGGCAAGGCTTCCGTTGCACTTGCAGCGGGCTGGAATTGCCAGATACCGTTCAGGTTCAGCCATTTTTCCCGTACCATCTGGGGACGGGGGTATTCAGGCAAAACCGGATCGGTCGCTTGAAGCGCTTCGCCCCAGGGGGTCATTAACGCAGCCGTCTTTTTCGTGTACGGCAATTGCGCGGAAAGGATGTGCGGGAAAAGTATTATTGCGCACATCAGAAGTAATGTTTGTGTTTTTTTGTTTTTTGAAATCATTGTTTTTTTGTTTATTTAGTTGACACAGGCGCTTTTCACGGTTCTTATACATTCTGCGCGTCCGTTCTTCCGGATGTGTGGGTGCTATTTAATTAATGATTATTTTTTGGGTAATCACTCCTTTATCGTGTCTGATCAGGAGCAGGTAAATGCCTTTTGCGGGAGCGAAACCGATTGAGAAGCGGTTTTCCGAAACGTTTCCGGAGACAATTTTCTTCCCTGAAATATCGCAAAGCGTTACTTCGTGAGGAGTGTAAGCTTTATCTACCTCTATTTTCAGGGCGTTTTCCTGTGTAACGACAACGAGCGGTTTTTCTTTGAACGTGTTTATGGAATTAAGAGTGGCTACCGCTACTTCGCAGGTTGCCGTATATCCTCCGTCTTGAGTGGTCGCGGTAATTGTTGTTGTTCCGGCGGCAGCGGCGGCTACCATTCCTTCATCGACGGTTGCGACTGCCGTATTGCTGCTTGACCATGCTATGGTTTTATCGGTTGCGTCTTCGGGAAGAACGGTTGCGGTCAGTTGTTGCCTGCCGTTGACTTGGAGCGTAATTTCCTCCGTGTCCAGTTGAACGGAAGTAACCGGAACTGTTACCGGATTTTCTTCCGGCGGGAAGGTCGTCACGCTGAAATTGTCGAAAGCGGCGTTAGCGTTGCAGACTCTCAGTCCGACTTTCCCGCAGATGAAGGGACGGGTATCGGTGTAGTCTATTTTGGGTGTTTCCATGTCGTCTACATAGACTTTGATATTGGATGCTTTTACTTCTATTTTCAGGGTGTATTTTTTATTGGTCGTGTAACTGCCCGACGCGGTAGCGAGTTGCTGCCAGCTGTAGTTTTGTTTTCCGAGGATAACCGAATTGGCAGACAGTGAAACGAAGTATCCCTGCAAGAAATCGGTTCCTAAAGCAGGGTCGTTTCCTGCGCCGCCCAAAGCCGGATTGTTTACCCGGAAGATAATACCGGCGTTGAAGGTGCTGTAATAGGTAACGTCGACCTGCACGGAGTAATCCGTCCAGCCGGTGTTTCCGAATGTCCGTTTTCCATAGCCGTCCAGGGTTGCTTCGCCCGACTGTATGCTCCACGTTCCGTCGCTGTAATTCCATTGGGAACTGAAAGTGGTATCGAACGAGTCGGATAATGTTACAATGGAACTGTCGGCTTCTTCAAAGCGCATTTCGTAAAAGTTGAAGTTTCCGTTTACGGTTTCGACGGTGAGCGTTTGAAGTCCTGCGGACAGCGCCAGATTTTTGACGGTAAATGTGCGCCAGTTTGTAAGGCGTTCGGTGGCAGGCAGCACAATGACTCCGCTCAAATCCGTATCGCCTTGCAGGATGCGTATCCGGGCGGCTTTCTCTGCCGAATAACGGAGTCCGAGATGGTATAGACCGGTTGCTTTCACATTCACATTGTATTTGTACCATTCTCCTTCCTTGTTATCGGATATGGTGTATCCGCCTTCGCTGCTGCTGCTTACATCTACGCTGTCGTTCCGGTAAGTCACTCTGCCGGAATTTCCGGCGGTCAGGTCGTGATAAGCGACGCCTTCGCCTCCGGTATTGTAATGTACGGCGGCGATTATTCCGGGTATAGGCTTGTGAATATCGAAGATTCCAAAGCCGTTTGTCCGGTTATGGAAAGCAATGTAGCCGAAGTTTGCCTGGCAGCGGTCGGTCAGATAGCCGATTTTTCCTCCTTCTTGATTGTGGGTCATTGAGGCTTTTAACATGCCGTCTACGAAAAACTTGCAGGTTGTCCCCGTCTTTTCTATCCGCAAGTGATGCCAGACTTTCAGGTTGTAACCGTCCGGCAGGCTGCAATACTTCGGCGTTCCCCACTGATTGTCTGTTTTGAAGTTTATCTCCAGCCGGTTTGAGTGACTGTTCAAGACGGCAATTCCGTAGTTTTCTTCGTCCGTATAATTGAAAACGGCTCCGAAGCGGGCGTCATTGGCGGCGCTCTGTTCTTCTTTCACGGTAAATTCGGCTGTATAGTCGGTACCGGTCGATTGAAGGAAAAGCGCCTTGAAGGGCGTGTCGCTCTCGTTGTCGGTGCGGGATTGAAAGAGGCGGTCCTGTTCGGCGATTGTCCAGTTTCCGCCGTTGGGGGTCGACCAGTTTTCGCCCGGCTCGTTGCGGTTGAAGAAATCCGACCCGTCGGCCTGCTCGAAAGCCTGTTGTGCCCAGGTAGTCGGGCCGAGCAACAAGAGCTTTGTTCCGTTCCATGCAATCCGGTCGAAGTTCAATTTCCGTTGCGGGCCTGTTCCGCTGACCAAATTGTGGTAGGTGTAATAGTAAGAATCGAGGTCTGGACCGATGAATGTCGATCCGTGTCCCAGTCCGACAAATGAACCTTCGGTCTTTATCAGAATCGGGTTTTGTGCCGATTGAGGAGTATACGAGCTGATGGGTCCTGTTGTATTTTGGGCATAGTCGATGCGGTATCCTTTGCTTATCACGTGGTTTCCGGTGTAAATCAGGTAATAGACGCTGTTTCTTTTGATGACTGTCGGTCCTTCCGTCCATCCGTTTCCTACACGTACATTCAGGCTAATGCCGGCACCGATAGTGGTTGGGTTTGACATGGCGCATCCCTGTATGCTGTTGTCTCCTGCGTGGTAAAAATACCATTTGCCGTCGTCTTCAATAAAGACAGAGCCGTCGATGCTTTTCCCAACGTTTTCGGTGGCAAGGGTAAACGGACCGGTCGGGCTGCTGCTTGTTAAGACGTAATGCCCGTTCCCTCCGGGCGATGTGTACATGTAGAACGTGCCGTTCCAATAAACGACTTCGGGAGCGTAAGCCGTTTTTGTAACGGCTTCACTGGTGCAGGTATAGGCGTCCGACCATGTCATAAAATCTTTGGTCGCCCAGCACTTGACGCCCGTATTGTTGTCTTTTGTACTGCAATAGAGGTAATAAATGCCCCTGTATTTCAGGATATAGGGGTCGCCTATTCCGTAGTTTGGCCACTGGTTGCCGAGCGTAAGCGGATTTGTCCAGGTCTGTGCAGAAACGTTCATGGCGACTGCAAGTAATAATAATGTAAGAATCTTTTTCATGGCTGTTGATGAATTTGTTAATTATATTTGTTCGGGGCAAGGGGGGCGTCTTCACTGCTCCGAGTGGGGTGTCTTCACTGCTCCGAGTGGGTCGCCTCTCATGCCCCGAATGGTTCGGATTATTCGTTCTGTATGGTAACTACCTTGAGTTTCCGTTCAAACGTATAAGAACGGGGCTTTTTCAGCGATGTACCTGGCGAATATTGAGTGGTGACGCGGACGATAACTTCTTCGTTGACCACCATCTGCGGGGCGATAATCATCAGTTCCGAAGGATTGTTGATTAGGATGTTCTTGGCGGCTACTTTGTAGATGGCTTCCGGGTCTTCGATGCTGATAAATTCGATTCCGACGGAAGGGTCCGTACCTGCGATTTTCAGGCTGTGGCCTTTGATTTTTGCCGTACCTCCGCGCGTGATTTTGTCGTTGGTCGTGTTGCTGGGGATGTCGTGGACAAATTCGATGCGTATCGGGCTGATGGGTTCCGTGTGCTGGAGGGGCGTATGCTTGATCGCTTCGGAGAGTTCCTTGGTAGGCGTAGCCCGGACAACGGCCTGCGAGGGATATTCGCCTTCCTTGTAAACGCCGGGGACGGTGGGATGGATGTGCACCGTCCGCGTGAGAACGGCATCGCCATCGGATACCCATCGTTCGATGATTTCGGCCTGTGCTTCGAGCATGGCCAGTACTTCGGGTTTGCTGATACCCATGTTACGGTCGGCGACGGCTTGCGCCAGGTCTTCCTGGGTACGGGTGCGTACTTCTACGACGCGCGCGTAGCGGTCGTTGGGTTCTTTTTGTGTGAGAATGTTGTTCTCTAATACATACTTAATCATTTTGAATTTTGAATTTTGAATTATTTGTTAACTTGCTAACCTGTTTATTTGTCTCTTTTTTATAAATACCTGCGTCGATGTATTGTCCTCCGCGTGTTTGCCGGCAATATACAGCCAGGGTGTTTTCGCCGTCCGGAACCAGAGCTGCGCGGGCGTCCGGCGATATATCGTGGAGAGCGTAATCTCCGGTGTAACCCGTCAGATTGAGCGCATTTATGCCGTTGATGTATATCCGGCAATCTTCGTCGTGATGTACTTTGAGCATCAGTTTTTCCGATTCGAGTGCATTTGCCGGCAAATAGAATGTCCGTCGCAACCAGATATTTTCTGTGTTCCAGGTCGTTTTGATAACCGCTTCCGGCGTTTTTTCCGTTCCGAAACCGCCAAGGCCTGTTGTCCATTCCGAATCATCAAAGCTGCTGGAAATCCATGCGTCGTCCGGCTGAGAGGTCGTATATTTCCATGTCTGGGCGCGTTCGTCCGCAGTGGGGACAACACCGGTATAATATTGCTCTTCGTTTATAATTCGCTGATTGACGGCAAAGAAATCTTCTCTGTTTCCTTTAATCATCTTGCGGTCGTAAGTCATCAAGCCGTTCAATTCCATTTCCACATCGGTAATTTCGGTGTAGACGGCGGCGCTTAAACCTTTGTTGCTTTTGTAATAAATCAGCATTTCGCCGTAGAGCGTGTATTTATCCAGCAGTTTGGCGCGACTGTCTACCGTTTCGTAGGGATTTCCTTCGCTCCAAATATGTCCTTTTTCGAAATAACCGATACCGCCGTATTCGCCGCAAACGCGAATTTGCGATCCTGCTGTCGGTGGACAGACCGGGGGCGGATAACTGTGATAATCCAGGATGTCGGTACCGGTATTGCCGTATCGCGTATCATTCACGCCGCTGTTTACATTGACTAAGCGGCTATCGTCCCATTTTTTAACCTGACCAACCCGTTTCGGCTCACCGTGCAAACCCTGAAATTCGTTAAATATGACCCACGAAACGATAGCGGGCGAGTTCCAGTGCGTTTTTATCATCGCTTCGAGTTCGCGTTCAAAAGCGGCATCTTCACGCGGCGGCATCGGACGTTTACCCGTGTCGATATACGAATTCATGGAAGGCATATCCTGCCAGACCAACATTCCGAGCTTGTCGCACCAGTAATACCAGCGTTGCGGTTCTACTTTGATATGCTTTCGTATCATATTGAAACCTAACGCTTTTGTTTTTTCAATATCGAATCGTAATGCTTCGTCGGCGGGTGCGGTATAGATTCCGTCGGGCCAGAAGCCCTGGTCGAGCGGTCCCATCTGGAAAAGCGGTTCATTGTTGAGGCACATCCTGTATTGGCCCTTTACTAATTTACTTGATATTTTCCGCATCCCGAAATAGGTTGAAACGGAATCGATGACTTCCGTTCCGTTGATGAGGAAAACCTTCATATCGTAGAGGAAAGGGCTGTCGGGCGACCAGAGTTTGAGCGGTTGAGGGACGTTCAGTATCATTTCCGACCGGTAGCTTTGCGTTGTACGGGCGATTTCGAGGCCGTTGTCGTAAATTTGAAAGCGAAATTTCAGGCTTCGGATGTTTTGTCCGCCTGTGGTCGGATAAAATTTCAAAACGGCGCAGTCGATGTCCGGGATCATGCGGAAAGCGTCGATACGGGTCGGAGGTACCGCTTCGAGCCATACCGTTTGCCAAATGCCGGTGGTGGACGTGTACATGATGCCTCCGGGGTAAAGGGTTTGTTTCCCTCTGGGATAACCTTTGGCGTCGGTCGGGTCGCTGACTCTGACGGCGAGGTCTTGCTTTCCGCTAGCGGTCAGCTTGTCCGTTATGTCGAACGAAAAGGGGTCGTATCCTCCTTCATGCGTACCCAGGCTTTTGCCATTGACAAAGATTTCGCAAGCGTAATCGACCGCCCCGAAATGAAGCAGCGTCTGTTGCCCCGCCCAGTCTGCCGGAACGGTAAACGAACGGCGGTACCAGACGTTTTCGTGGTGTTCCATGATGCCCGAAAGGGCCGATTCTACAGGGAAAGGCACCAGGATTTCCCGCGAGAGATTTCCGGCGGGCAGGGCTTCCGTTGCGCTTGCAGCCGGTTGGAATTGCCAGATTCCGTTCAGGTTCAGCCATTTTTCGCGCATCATCTGGGGACGGGGGTATTCGGGCAAAACCGGATCGGTCGCCCGAAGATTTTCACCCCAAGTCGTCATTAATGTTGCGGTTTTCTTTTCGTAGGGTGTTTGAGCAAAAAGGATGTGCGGAAAAAGCATTGCAAAGCACATCGGAAATAAAGTCCATTTGTTTTTACTTTTGTTTTTTGAGATCATTGTTTTATTGTTTATTTATTCGATCCATACGAGTTGTCTCAAAACCGAGTCGGCCCCTTTGTTCCCTGCGTTTCGATCAAAAAACGCAGGGATTGTTTTTGCGACGGGTTAACTTGTCAACTCGTTAACTCATTTACCTGTTTATAATTTTCACTGTCTTCACGCTGCCGTTTTGCACCGATCTCACGATGTAAATATCATGCGGCAGCGCAATCGTTTGCGTTCTGTCGATGTCCGTACGTTCTACCAGCAAACCTTGCAGGTTGTATATCCAAACGGCAGTCGGTTGGTCGGCCACCAGGACTACATTGCCACCGGTCGAATAAACTTTCATTTTGTTTTCCGGTTTTGTTACTACCGGCACAGACGTGTAGGGTTCAAATTCGGCGCCTGGAATTGTTCTGAAAATCGGGTACCCGCCTCCTTTCGGGATTCCCCATCTATTTATCAGATCCCAGCCGGCTCCGGCATACAAGGGATAAGATTTGAAAGCGCTTTCCGGGCGTTTCATTGATTCGGATGCACGGGCAAACTGTCCGGATCGGTTCGAGTCTTGCAAGGGGTCGAGCGTCATATTGTTTCGGACAAAGCAGGTAGCCGAGTCGATATCAACATATCCGCCGCCGTTGTATGAAATAAATTCGTTTCCCGAAGCGCTCCCGATACTTGTTGCCAGCGACATTACACCTTTGAGGAAATTATGACCGCCTTCGAGTTGCGCCGCGATACCCGAAGCGTCGCGATTGTCTGCTGTTAAGCGACTGTCGTGGGTGATGGCCACTGTTCCGGTAAAGTAGGAATTGGTAATGCGCGTATCGCACATGATTCCCACTAATCCTCCCGCCTGGTTTTCGGTCGATTCAACCGCGCCGTCTACAACATATACGTCTTTAATGGTCGATAATTTACCGCTTTCGAGCATACCGGCAACAATACCGACATGTTCACGGCCGTTGACTACGATTCCTCCATAAGTTTCGTGTACGTCGAATACGACGTGTTCTACCGTAATACCTTTACCGCGGCCAAGCAAAACACCTACATCGGCTCGCTCGGCAACATCTATATATGCCCCTGTAAAGCGCAGATTAACAAAATAAGCGCCATCGGCACAGGCGAACAAGCCAATGCGGTCGTTGCTGTAATTGCGCATTTCGGGACATACAACCGTGTGGTTTTGTCCGTCAATGTAACCCTTGAAAGGAGAATTGGTGCTGCCGACAGGCATGTATGTAACTTCATTGAGATCAATATCAGCTGTCAGGCGGTAGAAACCGTCGAGGTTGTTCGCTATATTGTTCCATTCTTCGGCCGTAGCAATCTCTATCCATTGCGGGGTTACATCCGGAATTTCATAATTGATCGGATAAGACAGTTTGGTAGTCGTTACGCCCAAGTCCATATACGCACCGCCGGTGTTTTGGCCCACATGAAGCGCAAACAGGTTGGCACTGCCGTATTGGATGGCGGCTTTCGCCGCATCGGAAATAGTAATGCTTACATAATCATCGACCCAACATTGACCGGCGTCTACTACAGAAGCCGCCAATACGCCATTGATGTAAAATTCAAAGAAATCATCGTAAAACATAGTGAACTTCAAGCTGTCGCCTGGTTCCAAAACAGGAATATCGACCATTTTACGGAGATACAATCCGCGATCCGAGCCGCCCCAGTAAGTGTTCCACGATGTTCTGTCGCCGAACGCCGACAAACCTTCGAGCCAACTGCTGTCGTCGAATGTGGGATTGCTGTTCCATCCGGATGGAGGTTCAGGCATATCTTTTGCCCCGTCCAGGTATTTCCATGTTTCACCTCCCTGAGCTTGCAATTTCAGGATGGGCGCGGTAATCTTCGTTTTCATAAAGGCCGTATTTTCTTTCAATACCTTACCGGCTATGCTGTCCGAACCGGCATACTTGTAGACTTTGCGATCGTAGGTCACCAAACCGTTGATTTCTCTTTCAACGTCGGTAGTTTGCACCATTGCCAAACCGCTTATACCTGATAGTGTAAGACTTCCGGCGGCAGCGGTAAACTCTCCCAAACGGGCGGCATAAGTCGAGTCATCTTTAATGTCGCTCGAACTGCTTGAGTCCCAAATGTTCCCGCTGATCGCATAATTGTAATTACCGGTTACTCCGCAAATCGAAGCGCGCTCGTTGTAAGCGTTGGCGTGCAAAACAGGCGTAGGTAAACCATGAGACGAAACCGCGTCTCCGAGTTCAAAATGGTCTCCGCCCGATTCGGGAACGATAAGACGTCCGTCGTTCAGCGAGCGGAGCAAGTCGACGGTGTTTTTGGTGTGTTCGATAGTACCTTCGTATTGTCCCCAGCTATCGTTGAATCCAATCCATGCCACGATAGACGGGAAGTTGCGGATACTCTTGCTCATTGCAGCCGTTTCGCGCAGGAAGTTGGCTTTGCGTGCCGCTTCGGTACTGAGTTCGGCAATCGCCCCAGAAACATTGTGGGCGGCCGGTATGTCTTGCCATACAAGGAACCCGAGCGAGTCGGCGAGGTGATACCAGATGGCCGGTTCAATCTTTTCAAATTTGCGCACGGCGTTGAAGCCAAGTTCTTTCAGTTTCAAGAGGTCGTGGCGGAAAACATCGTAAGAGGCCGGCGTGTAAATGCCGTCGGGGAAATAGCCTTGGTCGAGGGTTGCATAGCTGAATACCGGAAGTTCGTTCAGGTAAACGAAGGGTTTATCGCGCAATTTTTTCACTTCTATTTTACGCATACCGAAATAGGAAGTTACTTCGTCGGCGGCTACGCCGTCTTTTTTCAGTTCTACTTTTACATTGTAGAGGAAAGGCGTTTCGGGCGACCAGAGTTTTGCGTTGGCGATGGGAATAGCCGTTTCCGTACCTACAGCAACATTGGCCGTTGCTACCTGGTTGGCTCCGTCGAACACTTTCACGGTAGCCGTAGCGCCACCGGCATTGGCGGCTTCCACTTTTACTTTTACCGCCGTGTTATCCACCGGAGTGAGCGCCACACCGGTTACATAAGCCGGGTTTACGAGTTCCGTCCAGACGGTTTGCCAGATACCCGATGCGGGCGTGTAGTTTGTTGCGTCCGGAGTTGGGGATTGTTTTCCGGAAGGTTGTCCGCCCCGTGTCGGGTCAAATGCCTGTATTACGATTTCCTGATTGCCGTTTGTATTTAACTTATCGGTAATATCGGCAGAGAAAGGATCGAAGCCTCCTTTGTGGTGAGCTACTTCCTGTCCGTTCACAAATACGTAACTTTCCCAGTCTATTGCGCCGAAGTTCAATATCACTCTTCTGCTATCGGAAGGTTTTGCAATCGTTGCAGTACGTTTGTAAATGTGAACTTTATTTTGGTTGTTGTATTCAACTTCCATAATTCCCGAAAGAGCCGATTCGGCAGGGAAAGGAACCAGTATTTCCTGATTATAGGTTTCATTAGCCTTGTATATACCGAAATCGTCTTTGTTTTTACAGGTATAATCCCAAATACCGTTTAGGTTTGTCCAACCTTCCCGTTTGAGTTGCGGACGCGGATATTCGTTCAAAATCGGGTCGGTCGGCTGCAATGCTTCGCCCCAGACCGTCATCAGCGGAGCCTCTTTCTTTGTGTAAGACGAGGAGATAGGAGTTCCGTCGGGAGTATAAGCGCCTGTATTGTCTATTTTTATATATTCAATCTCTACTTCCACCCCGTTCGTTCCGGTTTGTTTTCCGAAAAAGAGGTGTGTATGGTCCTGGGGCAGGAGTTCGCCTTCGAAGAGGAAGAAATCGTCAAAATAGATAACGCTGGGCGTATACGGGTATCCTTCCCAGTTGCCGGCAATGCGTTCGGTCCGGATTTGAAGCGCATGGTTGTCCGCATCGGTTGTAAATTCGATTACCTCGTCTCTCCACTCAGGGAAAGTATTACTGCCTTTGGCTTCCCTTCGGTAAATTTCCCGGTTGCCGTTTTTTACAATCACATTCATTCCGTCTCCTTCGTATTTAGCATTATGATACGCAAAAAGGAAGGTGTATTTTTTACCGACTTCAAGATTGATGGGTACTGTTTTGATTTCGCTGTTGCTACCTCGGTTTTCCCCTATTCCGGAGGAAAAGTCTTCACCGTATCCGATGTTAGCACCTCCGCAATTGAAGTAGCGCAGGGAGTATTTTCCGCGTGCATAGTGGTTTCCTGCTTCATCGCTACCGGGTTGTCTGTCGTACTGCATACGCACGCGCGCTCCCCAAAAAGGATGCCAGAAAGGGGCTGCGTTGTGTTCGGCATAGTAAGGCGGGTCAAACCATCCTGCATCATTGTCCGCCTGTCCGCCATAATAAGTATCGGCTGAATAGCGATAGTTGTCCGGATTAACGATGCAAGTGTCGTTGCGCGAGTCGCCGGTCGGGAAATAATCGTAACAAGGGTCTTCAAAATCGCCGTTGGGGAAGATATTCACCGCGCCGGCAGGAATGCGGGAAGCAGTAATGCGTTCGCTGTAATGCAGATCGTCAAACGCCATTTGATTCGTATTATTATCGCCGGTAGGCGTTTCCACAATAAACCGCTGGAAATGCGCTCCGCCTTCCATCCCCAGTTTTTCGTAGTATTTCCAATCCGGGTTATTTCTGTCGGCTACAAAATACACGCTTTTGTCGGCTGCCGGATCGTGCCAGCCGTTAAAGTCACGCCAATTATTATCTCCCTCAGGATAGGAAATGACTTTTCCCCAGGCCGTCATATCGTATACCGCTCCCGGCTTCACGGGGATAAAATCGTTTTTATGCAGTCCCTTATTCACATACAAACCGTATTTTCCCGTATGCACGTAGTTGGGGTCGGCAGTTACGGTAATAGAGCCGCTTTTTCCTTCATCCGTATAAATCCAGCCATGCGCCTCGGCGTCTTCTCCGTTTTCAAAACCGCCGTCTTTCAGGATATTGTCGAGTTTGAAATTTTGCAAAGGCAATTCGCCCAGTAAAGAGCCGTCGCGCCATACGCGCACTTTTTCATCGGAAGCAACAGCTACGCGATACACATGATAAGCGTCGGTAGTGCCGGCGGTACTCAATACCCGAACCGTATCCAATACATTGGCGTGTTCGGTAAGCCGGTTGTTCGAAAATTCCAAACGGAAACCTTTGCCTCCGCCAACGCCCGAAACGGTAAATGCGCCGTTCGGCGAGTTAATCACTTTCGCCTTAAATTCTACCGTAAAACCAATAGCCGGCGAAAATCCGGTACGTGTCCTGTACCAGCCTAACTGTGAATACAAGGGATAATCACCGTTGCTATTAATCGCTTCGTCGACTTTCAGCTTGAGGGTCGTACCGGCAACAGCCGAAAACTTCGAAGGGGGCGCCAACAAATCTTTTGCCGCCTGTTCCCAGGGCATCGTATTATCGAAACGTAATTCGTTCCAACCTTGTGCGGTTGGTAAAGAAGTACCTCTATATATCTCTACCAATGATTGTGCCTGTATCTTCCACGAAAATACGAGCAGGCACATCATTATAAAAATAATTTTACCTGTTTTCATTTCTATAAAAGTTTAATTAATTATGACCTTTATCTTGCCCCCTTCTCCGGGAGAAGGGAGGCAAGGTAGAGGTCTGTTTTTTACTTCTTCACTATTTTAGCTATTTGACCGCTGGTCTTTACAACATAGGTTCCTGCGGGCAACGCCGAAATATCAATTACCGATTTGCTTCCTGCCGTGTTATAAACGCCGGCAAGCGTACCAAGAAGATTGTAAATCTCAATTTTTCCGCCGTCGGACAAACTGTTGCCAATGGTTAATTTTCCATTCACAACAGGATTCGGATAGAGGCGCAATGCCGTGTCCACTGTGTTTATCGCATTTTTAATATCCCATTTCGCCCAAAATTCTTTATTTCCCGTACTTCCCACCGGGATTTCGGTTACGGGAGTTCCGCTCAATTCTTCGTTTTCATACCAACCTGCGAAATCATAATCGTCCTTTGCGGGAACAGGTAATGTTACGGCAGTTTCGATGGTGTATGTGCCGGTTTCGTCGCCGGTACCGCCATTCAGGTTGTAAGTAATAGCGTAAGCAATAGCTTCCCATTTGGCCCAAAACTCTTTATTTCCTGTACTTCCCGCCGGAATTTCGGTTACGGCTTCGCCTGTGAAAGCGCTGTTATCGTACCACCCCCGGAAAGTATAACCCGTTCTTGCGGGTACAGGCAATGTCAGCGTATTGCTTTCGATGGTGTATGTGCCGGTTTCGTCGCCGGTACCGCCATTCAGGTTGTAAGTAACGGTGTAAGCAATGGCTTCCCATTTGGCCCAAAATTCTTTATCGTCGGTGGTTTCCTTCGGAATTTCGGTTACGGCTTCACCTGTGAAAGCGCTGTTATCGTACCATCCCAGGAAAGTATAACCCGTTCTTGTGGGTACGGGCAATGTTACGGCCTCGTTTGCCGTATTGTAATTGCTTTCCGTATCGCCCTCGCCTCCATTCAAATTATAGGTAACGACGATATCATATTCTTCTCCCGGCGCATACGCTCCATCGTCGATAATTTTCACATATTCCACTTCTATATCGGCGCTTGCCGTGTTTTGCGATTTGCCGAAGAAAAGATAAGAATCGCCGTTGGCTTCATAAGGCACATACGTATCTTCTTCATACAGGAAGAGGTCGTCGAGATAGAAATTGAACCATCCGGTAAATTCGGTAATGAAACGCAAGGTGTGGTTGGCGGCGGTGGTCGAGAAAGTAACGGACTTTCTTGTCCAGTTGACAAATTGGGTTGACATTTCCTGTTCCCATATCCGTATATCGTCGTTGGCAATAGCTACCTTTCCTTTATCACCATAGTTCGCCGATCTGATCCAGAATACGAAAGTATAGGTCTTATTCGGTTCCAATTCTTTTTTAAAGTCCATGTTTATCCGGTAAGTGTTCGGATAAACATCAGAGGAAAGCCCTTCGAAAGTTTGAGCATGACCCATATCGTCAAGAAAAGAGAAGCGCAAGGAGTTATTACCGCTGTGCGCCCATTGCAAACCGGTATCTGTCTGTTTCTGCTTATCCTGAATACGCACGTAAGATCCCCATTGCTCGTTCCACGCTACGGGATAATTACTGTCGTTGCTTTCAACATCCGAGGCGAGCGCCCATGTGTAGGTTTGTCCTGCGTTGTCTATCGAAGTATCTTCGAAATCGCCATTGGCAATCAAATTGGTTTTTCCGGCTATTTGAGGATCTACCGCTCCGGTTATTTCATACAATACCAGGTCGTCGAGAAAAACATTAAACCAGTCGCCGTGATCGGCAGATGTGGTATAAAGATGCAGGGTCTTATTTTCGCTCGTAGTGGTAAAAATCAAATCGACATTCGCCCAGACATTGTTTCGAGCTTTTGATTCCTGTCCCCAGATAACCGTATCTCCTATCTTCACTTTCAACCAACCCCAGTCGTCCCATCTTGGGTTTTTGTGCCAGAAGTTGAAACGATAGGTTTTGCCGGCATCCAGTTCTTTTACGAAATCAAAATTATTGGCGTTATTGCCTAAGGTAGAAAAGCGCAGGGAGGAAGTTCCGCTGTGCGCCCATTTGGTAGCGCCGTTTCCTTCGGTCAGTTCGTCATCCGGTTTGTCGTTGCGTTGAATACGAACGCTTCCGTTCCACAAGGAATTACTACCTACCGGTTCATTATTATTGTCTTCATTACTTAATGTCCACGTGTAAGTCGTACCGTCGTTGTTTATGGTGTGATCTTCAAAGCCGCCGTTCGCGATCAGATTCGTATATTCTTCCGGGAAAACCGGATCGGGTATTCCGGATTCCGGCGTGGTTGTAACTCCCACTTTTAAACCTGTTTTCTCGCGTAAAACAATATTATCAATCGCCACTTTGGAGGTATTGTTAGTATTCCGTATCCAGGACGGAAATTCAAAGCGGATAGTGTTTTTATCCACATCGCTTCCTTTGTTTAATGTTTCTGTGCCGGTTATCCATCCCGGATTCTCAAAGCCGTTGTTCCACCATTTTTCACAGGGTGCGGAGTTAGTAACATTCTGTTCTCTTACCGAACCGCTCTGGGTGTTCCAATAGGCGCCGAAATCACGCCAAGCCCATTCATCGTTGAGTATTGCCCGGCGGCGCGTCATGGAAAACTCGTAATCCGTATCGGGCTTAAGAGGAAATTCGCGCGTAGTCATGCCTTCTTTGGGATTCGTACCATTGTTTTTCCCATCACTGTTTATTAACAAAGCAGACTGTCCGGCAAAAGGACGTTCCGAAATCCTTTCCAAAATGGCGTTGCTCTGAAAATCGGGAAATTCTTCGTCTTCAAATCCGCCGTTTTCGATAATGTTGTCGAATTGGAAGGCTTTCAGCGGAAAAGTTCCGATTAGCACAGCGTCGCGATACACGTTCATCTGTCCCCAAGGGGTAGCCGTGAGGCGATAAACATGAAATTCGGTATCGCCGGTTAAGTTGCTTGCAATCACCGTAGTCGAATCCAGGGGATTACTTTGGTTGGTGATTGCCGTTTCGCTGATACCTATGCGAAACCCTTTTCCTTCGTTGTCAAACCCCTGAATGTTAAACGAGCCTTTTGTAGCTACATTCAGCTTTGCTTTGATTTCGACGGTATACCCTTTGCTTAAATCCAATCCCAAACCGGTTTTGTACCATCCCAATTGTGAAAATTGGTTCGCTTCATTGACAGACGAGAATCTCAGGGCGTCGTTTGTTAGCGTTTGCGTTACCGGCGCAGCAACCGAGTTTACCGTGTTGTCGAGTTTCCATTCATTCCAACTTTGTTCCGTTGGTAAAGATTCGCCTGAATAGAGTGTTACAGGCGCTTGTGCGTATCCCCCTGTTATAAAAAGGGAAAGACAAGCAGTCAAAAAAATAGTTTTTGTCTTTTTCATGAAAAATTATATTAAATTAAAAAAGTGATCAATATATAAAAATAACTAAGAGCTATGATTGCTTCACGTTCGGCGCGGCGTAGACGCTACGCCGAACCGGGCTTGATAAACTGCCGTGACAATCTTTTTACCAATCAAATATTACCTGCTGGTCTTCTTCGGGAATTTGTATGTTCCTTCGGCGTTCCAGCGTATAAAAACCTTTAAGCGTATATTTTACCTTATAATCCGGATTCGTTACGTCTTCGTAAGAATATTGCAATTCCATGTTTATGGTGCGTATCATCAAGTAGGGTTGCAAAGCGTCCATTTCTTCTTTTAAGCTCCATTTACATTTTTCCGGATTGGCCTCAAAATTAATTTTGGCGCTGTCGGCGGAAAAAGTCAGCGAATGGTCGTCATTAAACTGTACCCGTACTTTGTAGGTAGCCCTGTCGCGCGCGTTTTCTTCGCACAATCCGGCATAGAAGAAAACGGCGCTGTCGTTAACTACACGCATCTCTCGGCTTTCCACCGAAGTTGATTCGGAACTGCCTTCCGCAGTGATTAAGGCGGCTCCAGCCGCATAAGTTCCCGAAAAATAGTTGAAGGGGATGATGCGCATTAACGATTTTTTGTACCATTTATGAGGAGAAGGGAGGTATTCGGAAGTCGAAACAATTTGCAAAGGCAAAATGTATTTTTCAACCAAATCCAGTTCGTTCTCTTCTTTAATCTTGAAATCAATATCCAGGCAGCCTACATTTTCTCCGGCGGGAATGGTAACGGTTGTTCCGTTGGGGAAATCGTAATGCTTTTCTTCGAGCAGGCGGAAAAACAAATCGTTGCGCTTGTAATACATCGCAATATTGTAATCATCCAGCGTGTCGCGATCGAGTGCAACTGTTACCGTCACATCGCGGTCGTTGCCGGTAGAACCGCTGATTATTATTGGAATCTTGTAATGAATCACGCCATCGGCAACGTTGGAGTTCAAATTTATTTCCGTGTAGCCGGAACGAACAAAGGCCACGTATTTTTTGTACTGTTCGTCTTCCCACTCGTCGTTGCAAGCAGAAAATATTGTGGCCAGAACAGCGATTATACTATAAAAAATTGTTTGTTTCATACATAAATAAACTAAAAGTTAAAAACTAAGAGCATTTTGCCATTGCGATCTTTCGGGCGAAGCCATCGTGGATTGCTCCGGGCTGCATCCTTGCAATGACAGCGCCATTTTATTTATTCTTCGAACGTTTTCCATCCGGGATTTTGTGTCATTTTCCTGTCTTTTCTCAATTCATCCTGCGAGATGGGCCAGAGATACATTTTTTCGGAAAAAATAGCCGGGACAAGCGAAATTTCATGCGGAATATGCCAAAGATCTCTTTGCCCGAAATCATTTGCATCATAAGTGAGAGGTCCGATCATATCCATATTGTAGCCATAAACGGGCATGGATTCTTCGCGTTCGGCGTCACCCCAGCGTCGGAGGTCGTAATAGCGGTGGGCTTCGCCCATAAATTCAATCTGCCATTCACGTTTGATGCGTTTGCGCATTTCGGCTTGACTATTGAAATACTCGTCGGTAAAGTCATTCAAACCGGCGCGTACCCTGACGGGACGTAATCCCCTGCTTATTTCCGTTTGATTGCGGCTAACGTTTATCATCCTTTTTCCATCGTAAGAGGGAATAGAATGTTCTCCCGTCAACTCGTTGATCGCTTCGGCATACGTAAGCAAAACGTCGGCATAACGAATAGCCGGTTCGGCTTTTGGGATGCGACTTCCCGACCAGTCTTCCGGGTTATAGTATTTGCGGATACCGATACCTGTCCAGTAATAGAAACCCGAAGCATCCTTTCCATCGCCGCAGTTGCGGTAAATAAATATCTGCTGGTTGCGTTTGTTGTCTTTGGTAGCGCTCCCTAAGTTTTCCCAAATACTACCGTTGTAAGCCACCGAAGCATAAAAACGCGGTTCACGGTTGCCATTTTGCAAAGAAACGCCCGGAGGCAACGGCATCCATTTGGTGTAGTAATCGAAATTACGTGTTGATGAAGACGTTGTATATGCTTTGGCATAAGCCGGTACTTCCGCTCCGGGGTCGCTGTAATAATACGGATTGCCTTTTTCGTCACTTCCTTCCTTGTAGCGGTAAAAGTCGGATCCATCCGCCATATAATAGGCGTCGAACATTTTTAACGTCAAGCCGTGGCAGTTCCATCCACCCTGTGAACGAGGCATTTGGTGAAAGGAGAGGTTATTCATTTCGTCCCCGTATCCGCGCGTGAATATCAGTTCGGGATTGGCATAAGCCGAGAGGGATCCGTCGAAAAGTTGGCGATACGATTCGCAGGGATCGATATCGCTCCATCCGCACTCCGGCCCACCCTCGCCAAAAGGCACGTCGGAATAGCCCCGAACAGGTTGCGTTTCAATCTTCCAGTTGTTTCCGTCGGGAACTATTGTTCCACCCGGCGCTATGGTTTTCGGATAGCGATAATAATCAAAACCCAAGGTAGAACCTGCCGCCCCTTTCATATTGCTAGCGCTTGCCGATCGTATCGAAACGGTATAAAGGTTATGTTTACCCTCGTCTATTAATTCCTTAGCGGCGGCAGCGGCTTTAGCCCAACGCTCTTCCTTGTATATGGGATCGATGAGCGGAGTACCGTCGTAATTAATCAACTTGCCCGCCCAATCGTTTGTGTTACCGTTGTATTGGGGACTTGCACCAAAGAGATATACTTTTGCGCGTATTGCCAGCGCAGCGCTTTTGTTCGCTTTCATTATTTCGTTGATGCCGAGTTCCTGTTTCCATGGTAAATCCTGAGCCGCTAAAGCCATTTCGGAAGCGATGTACTCAACGCATACGTCGTAGCGGCTACGCGGAAAGGATAAATCTTCGTAACTGTCGGTGAAGTTAACGCCTTCGTCGGGCAAAACAGGTATTGGCCCGTATTTGCGCAGGAGTAGCCAGTAGTAGTAAGCACGCAGGAAACGGGCTTCCGCTTTTGTTCTCGTAATATGCTCGGCTAATTTTGTGTCTCCTCCTATAACCTCGCGAACATTGTCGTTGTTTGCCAGGCGGTCGATGTTATGAATATAAATGGACGCGTCGCGAATGCCTGTATAACATGCCGTCCACTGCCTTTGCAGGAATTGTTCGGTGTATAATCCGCCCCTATAAATGCGATACGAAGCAATTTGCCCGAACACCAAGTCGCCCACTTTTTCGCGGTCGGTATAGTACATATCGTCCGAAATAAAGTTGAACTGGTTGGCATTCTGTTCTTTGGTGCAGACATCCCAGTTGTCGAGGTGTCGCAGGTGGCTATATACGCCCCCTAACCATTGCTTGGAATAATCCAAGTTTTCGAACACATCCTTTAAGTCGATCTGGTCATCAAGCAGGTGTTCTACATTCAGATAATCGGAGCAAGCTTTGAAAGAAAATGCAAACATTGCTGCGAATAAAAACGTGCTGATATTTTTTATTTTCATATTATATAACTGTTTTATTTTATAAACTAATTGTTACCCCTGCTGTAAAACTTTTCGCGATCGGATAATCCATTCCGTGTCCGCTACCCAATTCGGGGTCCCAAATTTTCAAATAATCCCATACAAAAAGATTTGAGCCGATAATATGGAATCGTATATTGTTGATATGCCAGCGACTCGTAATCCGTTTCGGAATTGTGTAGCCGATTTCCATGGTTTTGAAGCGGAGATAGGCTCCGTTTCGCAGCCAGTAGGTAGAGTTGCGGTAGTTGTTTGAATTACCGCCGTAACTGAGGCGCGGATATTTGGCGTTGGGATCCGGATTGCTTTCCGACCAGTAATTGCCTACTACATCGGTGAGGATATTTCCCCATGGCAATGTATTTCTCTGATGAATTTCGGAAAACGGATATACAGCCGGTCCGTTGATGAAATAGGATGACTTGCCCGCGCCCTGGAAGTGCATATTGAAATCGAACCCTTTCCATATAGCCGACATGCCCACGCCGTAAATCAAACTCGGTATGCGGGTAGCGCCGATAGCGACTTCGTCGTTGTCGTTAATTACGCCGTCGCCGTTTACGTCTTTATATTTAATGTCGCCGGGCATATAGGCGCCGAATTCCTGTACGGGGTTGTTGCGGATATCATCGTAACTTTCAAACAAGCCGAGCGCAATCAATCCTTTTGCCTGCTCCCAACGATAACCTTGCGTCATTTTGTAAGGGAGCGCGTTGGCTTCTTCGTCGTATTCGAGTACTTTGTTGCGGGTGTAGGTAATATTTCCGCGCATGGTTACATCCACTTCGCCGAACTTCCGGTTGTAGTTGAACTGCCCGTCGAAACCTTTGTTTTCCATTTTTCCGATATTAGCCCACGGCTGCGAAAGGATCGCGGTATATTGAGGGAGGTGTTTCCGTTCCATGTAAATATCACTGCGTGTTTCCTGAAATACGTCGAAGGCTCCTGAAAAGTGGTTGTTCCAAAGATTGAAATCCAAGCCGAGGTTGTGTTTGGTAGCCACTTCCCAAGTCAGATAATCGGCAGCCAGCGTTCCCTCGCGCAGACCACCATTAAATAAAAGATCTCTTATGCTTCCTCTATCGTTGTAATTCGGATTGTCGCGCTCTCCGTAGTCATAATCGTCCGTACCGACAATCGTTCCTATATACGGAAAACGGATTTCGTCGTCGCCTCTTTTAATTTTGTTATTTCCTACCTGTCCGTACGAGTAACGGATTTTGAGCATGTCGAAAACAGAGGTAAAGCCTTTCACCAACGGTTCTTCCGAGATGTTCCATGCGCCTGAGACAGCCGGGAAAAAACCAAACTGGTGTCCGGTCTTGAAGACTTCCGAACCGGTGTAACCGCCGTTAAATTCGATAAAGTAGCGACTGAGGAAATCGTAAGAGATACGTCCCGATATACTTTGGTCGCGACGCGGAATACCGCGCGAAATATCATTGCCTACATTGGACGTTTCCGCCCGTTCACGCTGAGCGTATTTTACAAACACGCCCACATTGTGGGTCTGGTTAAAGAGACGGTTGTAAAACAGGTCTCCTTCGAGGTTGTAAACCCGTTCACCCCACGAATCGGATTCCTGGCTCATCACTTTTGCTTCAGAAACGCGGAAGAAAGCAAGATTTCCGGAAGAATCGCGCCGGCGCTGGGTGTTGTGCTGTTCGGGCCAGAGGATATGGCGGACATTGTTCTTATTATCGGAGTCGAAAGCAAAACGTCCGATAAACCGCAAGCCTTTAGTAATAAAATCAAAATTCTGTTCGAAAGTAATATTGGTTTCTATCTTGCTGCGCCAGGCTTCATTGTAACCGGTTTGAGTAGCCACTACCCAGGGGTTGGTATAATCGCCGGTTCCATAAGCGGGTGTTAAACCATTCTGATATACCAGTGGAGTAGCTACCGGCGAATAGCCTGCAATTGATTTCCAAATATCAATACCTTCTTTGGTAAGTCCTCTCATGTACAGGGTAACATCATCGTAATAAAACGTCTTATACGATTGGGGTAATCCGGCGCGATTTTGTTTTTCGAGGAATCCGGAAACTCCGACACGCAATAGCGAGGTGGAGGTAATGTCGATATCGGAATTCATCCGATAGTTATATCGTTCCATATTGCTATTGGTGTTGTAATCCTGCAAGGCCTTATCGGTCTTGTACATCCCGCCTTCGTTTACATAACTTCCCGATACGAAATAACGGGCGGTAGTACCGCCGCCGTTCAAATTGATAGAAGCGCGGTAAGTGCTTGCACCGTCTTTCAGCAAGAGGTCCATCCAGTCGACATTCGGATAGAGATCGGGATCGAGATTGTTTTCTATAATTTGCAACTCGATGTCGTTGTAAAGCGGTTCGAGGTTTCGCGTGCGTCTTGCTTCGTTGATCAGAGTAGCGTAAGTAAGGCCATCAACAAATTCGGGGGTGCGGGTACGGGTATTGTATCCGTATTCTACTTTTCCGCTGATATTGATTTTTCCGCTATCGCCTCTTTTCGTTGTAATAATAATTACGCCATTGGCGCCGCGCGATCCGTAAATAGCCGTAGCGGAGGCGTCTTTCAAAATCGAAAACGACTCGATGTCTTCAATATTGATTTCGTTGAATGGGCGCTCGAAACCGTCGACCAGCACCAAGGCGCTCGATCCGGCTCCGAAAGTGGAGATGCCTCGAATCCAAAATTCCGATTTGTTGGAACCGGGTTCCCCGGAAAGTTGCATGGCAATCACCCCTGCTACGTTCCCTGCCAGCGCATTGGCAATGTTTGCCGTCGGCGTTTTCAGTGTTTTTACATCTACGGTTGTGATAGCGCCCGAAACGGATACTTTTTTCTGAGCGCCTGTAGCGGTAATGACTACTTCATCCAATACGCTGCTTTCGCTGGGGAGCATTTGCACATCAATTGTCGTTCTGCCGTCCATATCTATTTCCTGCTTGTCGTATCCGAGATAAGAGAAAACAAGCGTAACGTTCTTTTTCACTTTTATCGTATATTTTCCATTGTTATCGGTAACTGTTCCGAATCCGGGTTCGTTTTTCACATAAATATTTACCCCTATCATTGTTTCATTGTTTTCGTCGATGACGGTTCCCGATACTTGTATATCCTGTTGTGCGAAAATGTTTTGCGCCACACAAAGCAGAAAAAAGATCGCGCTTGTAAAAATTCGTATATGTTTCATATTTATTTAATATTTTATTCTACTTTGATGGATCTAATACGAAAGTTGTCGCGGTCGGCGATGTAGAACGTCTCTATATCGTCGTCGTAAATAATTCCGAAAGGCCCGTCGAATTGAGCATCGCGCAAAGCGCCGTCGGAGTATCCCGGATTTCCGGGACGTCCGGCAAATGTAGAAACTTGCCCTTCCGGCGTCACCATGCGAATACAATTGTTTTCTCCGTCGCATACATAGAAATTATCGTTCTTGTCGAAAGCTCCCTGTTGCGGCTCATTGAAAAGTGCATTACCGGTTACTCCGTCTTGAAATCCTGATTTCTGTCTGGCTCCGGCAAAAGGTCCCGGTTTTTCAAAAGCGCCTTTCTCTAAACTGTATTGCATACTGGCAATATAATGCTGGTTTTTGCTCACGATATAAGCAAACTTTCCGCTCGGCGCGATTTGGATATTAAATTCCCAGTTGTCGTCCTGTACATAGAAGAAACAGTTTGTTCCTTCCTTTCCGTCTTCATTGAGTCTGTCGGCAGTCGGCCCTCCATAACGCCAAATCTCTCCGGAACGCTCAAAGACTTTATATACTTGCGATTTGCTGTAAGAATTGAACCAGTAATCGCCCGTAGCAGGGTGAACAGCGCCTCCGTTGCATTGTTTGTGGTGCATTACCGCACGCCAGGGAGACATGAAACGGCGACTCACAGTGTCGCGCGGAATAATAATAGTTCCGATCCAATCCCATTCGTCACCGTCGTTTGCAATAATCATTGTATCGTTGCTCAACGTAAATGCGATTGTTCTCGGGCGATTTACTCCGTTGCCGACACTGAAAACGGTAGAAACATTTTTATTATACAAATCAATGAAGCGCAAACCGACGTTTTCTTCAATCAGATAAATGTTTTTCTTAGGCTTTCCATCAGGCCCCGATTGACCGTTGATGTCAGTATCGAAAGCCAGCCAGAAAGGACTTTTGAATTGCGCTTTTTCAAACTCACCATCAATGATATCGCTATTGCCGTCCTGGTCGGTAAAACCAAGGAAGGTGGATACATTCTGGGAGAAAGTGTAAACCAACTGCTTGTCGGGTACATTACTTTCCTTATTTGCGACAACTACTTTTATCGGGGCTTTCAATTCGTCGCCATCTTTGCGGATCTCGTCGCCTCTCAACGAGGGAACAATACAATAGAGGAGCGTCCCTGAGGGATTCACGCCAATTACTGCGGCTTTCTTGTCGTTGATAAAGACAGATATACTGTCTTTGTTACCGCCGAAATTTTCGCCCCAAATAAACATTTGCGTAGCTACGCGCCCGCTGTCGGGCAAAAACCTGTCGATAATGATTGGCTTGGAAGGATTGTAAGGCACAATTGTTTTTACTTCTTTTGTTTCATCTTCACAGCAAGTAAGGAAGAGTGAAAAAAGTAAACATGGCGCAATTACAGCTTTCCATAATTTTAATTTGTTTTTTTTCATCATTATTTTTATTTTTAAGAAACTATATTGATTGTTATTGCTTTACGTGCTATTGACTGAATAGAATAATACTTTTTTCTAATCATTGCGGCAAGTAAAATAAAAATTAAGACCGGAAAGTATAAAGTATTAAGAGGGAAAACCGTCAGCGATAGATTTATCGGCGTGAATAAATGCTGCAACAAAAAATTACAAATGTTATTCATAATAAATTAGATTTAAAACATTAAATTTAATAATGTGATCGCATAATTAATTATTGCGATTATACGATACATTTAAGTCTTGTAAATATAAATAAACTATGATTATTTTTTGGGTTACATATAGGGTTACATGGCGAAAAAAACAGTAATTTGAGGCAAAATATTTTACTTCACAGCTATTGATAAAATTGGGAAAAAGTTTTTTTTATTGTAATTAGCTGATAATAAGTTTTTTTAAGGATGCGAATTGAAGATAGAATACAAAAGATCAAAGATGGCAGACAGAGACATAAAAGACGTCTTTTTGTCTTTTGTCTTCCGTTTAATATCTTATAAGTTATAATTTTTTCATTACTAAGTATAAATATTTCAAAAAGCGTTTTATTTTTTTATAAAGTGGAAACAGTTAAAAAAAATGCAACTTTGCAAAAAAAAAATTGTAGCTTTGCAAAAATATACGAAAAACACAATACAGATGAAAAAATATATTTTCTATCTATTTATATTCGCTTGTGCATGTACAGAACAAAATGAGCCTCGTATTTCAAGTCGGTTGCGAGCGTCGGCGTATCCATTGATTAATATAGATACTTATACAAATGCGTGGTTGTTTGGCGATACCTTATATAATCAACAATTATCACATTGGACGGGAATGGAGTTTCCTTTATTGGGCGCTGTTCGTGTCGACGGTAAAGTTTTCCGTTTCATGGGCGTTGAGAACAAGTTGTTCACACCATTGGAAAAAACGAGCGAAGGTGAAAGCTGGGATGCTAAATATGTAAACGAAAAACCTCTTGGTAATTGGACGGCAAGGTTTTTTGATGACAATAAATGGAAATGGGGCAAAGCTGCTTTCGGAAAACACAAGAACAATAAAAATATCAATACCCTGTGGGAAGACGATGATATTTGGGTGAGAAGAGAATTTATGCTGGATGAGCAGTTGACGGATAAAAAAATCTTTTTAGAGTACTCGCACGATGATGATGTGGAGATTTATATCAATGGAATAGAAGTTGTCGCTGTAAATAACAAATGCCAGACGAATGCCTTGATAGAGCTACCGGAAGAAGCCATATCGTCATTACAAAAAGGGAAAAATGTCATTGCGGCACATTGCCGGAATACAGGGGGAGAAGCCTATTTTGACGTGGGGTTAGACATGGAAATAGAAGAACGGCCGTGCTTTACAGAAACAGCGTTGCAAAATTCGGTAACGGCGCTTCCTACTCAAACAATATATCATTTCACCTGTGGGCCGGTGGATATGGAATTGACTTTCACTGCGCCCCTACTGATGGATAACCTTGATTTGCTGTCCCGGCCGGTTAATTACATTTCTTACAAGATTTCCTCCAACGATTCCCAATCGCATACGGTCGAGCTGTATTTGGAAGCCGCAACTTCTTGGGCATTACATGTGTTTAACCAGCCAAGCGAAAGTGAAACTTTTGAAAAAGACGGTTTATTGTATCTGAAAACAGGAAGCAAAAAACAAGAAATATTAGGGAGAAAAGGCGATCTTGTCCGCATTGATTGGGGATATTTTTATTTATGTGCAGGAAAAGAATATACACAGTCGGCCACAGGAAATCCTTACACAATGCGTACGGATTTTAGCCGGTCAGGTTCCCTTAGCGGAAATAATCCGGTTTCTCCCGATGAACAGAACAGACTTGCTTATGTTCGTTCCCTGGGAAAGGTGAAAAAAACGGAAAGCGGTTACTTCATGTTGGGATACGATGATATTTATTCTATCTGCTATTTCGGCGAAAACCTTCGTCCTTATTGGAACCGAAACGGTGATAAAGATATTTATGACCTTTTCTCAACGGCAGCAAAAGAGTATCGGTCGCTCAAAAAAGCGTGCGACAAATTTGATAATACGCTTATGAAAGAGGCGATCCGGTGCGGGGGAAAGGAATATGCCGAACTGTGCGCCCTGGCTTACCGGCAATCGGTATCTGCTCATAAATTATTGCAAGCTTCTAATGGCGATTTGCTGTTTTTGTCGAAAGAAAATTACAGCGGCGGACACGTCGCAACCGTAGATGTATCGTATCCTTCTGCTCCGTTATTTTTACTGTATAATGTCGAATTGCTAAAAGGAATGTTGAATCCTATTTTTTATTATGTAGAAAGTGGAAAGTGGAAAGAGCCTTTTGCTCCGCATGATATTGGTATTTATCCCATAGCCAACGGACAGCTTTCGGAAATATTCCTTCCTGTGGAAGAATCCGGCAATATGCTTATTCTTACTGCGGCAATTGCAACCATGGAAGGAAATGCCCAGTATGCTCAGCAACATTGGGAAACGCTCTCCCAATGGGCTGATTTTCTTGTAAAAAAAGGATTTGATCCCGAATATCAGGAAACTACAGATGTATTTACCGGATATTTGGCGCACAACGCCAATCTTTCGATTAAAGCGATTCAAGCGATCGCTTCATACGGGCGTCTGGCCGATATGTTGGGACAGAACGATATTGCACGGAAATATATGGCTTTAGCACGCAAAATGGCATTGGAATGGGTAGAAAAATCGGATGATGGCGACCATTACCGTCTTGCTTTTGACCAACCCGAAACTTGGAGCCAAAAATACAACTTAGTCTGGGATAAGATTATGAAGATAAATGTATTTCCTCACGAAGTGCCGGAAAAAGAAATCGCTTATTATCTGACCCGCCAAAACAAATATGGATTACCATTGGACAGCAGACATCAGTATACAAAAGCCGACTGGATTGTTTGGTCTGCCACTTTATCACGCAGTACATCCGATTTTCAACATTTTATCAATCCACTCTACCGTTTTGTGAATGAAACGACAGACCGGATACCCATGTCTGATTGGTACTGGACAGACAAGCCGGAGCATATATCGTTCCGCGCACGATCTGTGCTTGGCGGTTACTTTATTAAAATGATGGAAGATAAATTGATTTTTCAGCCCGATTGATCATGTCGTTTTTAAAAAGATTATATATTGTTATTACCGTTTGCTGTCTCTGCCCTTTTTATTCTTATTCGGAAAGGTCGCCCGGCGGGCTTTTATTTACCTCCAGTGCGGAAAAAGTAGATAAAAGAACATCGCTTGTGCTTTTCGGCGACAATCTTCAAAAATTTGAAGATTCATTCCTTGTCAGTTTTGATTTATCAATTTGGGACGCCAATCAGTTCGGACATATTTTCCGTGTGATTAACAAGCAAAAGCAGGAGGTTGAATTTGTCTTTGTTAATTTCTATGGTATTGATAAAATGTATCTGGATTTCCATAGTCCGATCACCCACAATTCCGTTCAAATTCCTATCAGCAAAGAAAATATTGATAAAAAAGAAAACTTACACCTGGACATTTTTTTTAATATCAGGGAAGACAAGGTAAACATTGTTTTGAAAGATTCCATATATACTTGTTCTCCTGTGGGGTTGAAAGATCCTTCTTTTCTTCAGTTTACGTTCGGGCTGTACGGCTTAAACCTGGACGTGCCTCAAATGTTAATCCGGAATTTGCACATCCGGCAAAACCAAAGGAAGTCATTTTTCTTCCCGTTAAGAGAATCGAAAGGCTGTTTTGCATCCGACCGGACCGGAAAGGTAAAAGCGATCGTGAAAAATCCGGAATGGATGATCAACAAACATTTTTACTGGCAGGCAAAATCGAAATTCCATATCAAGAATAAAGCCTATGTTGCATATGATGAAACAAATAACCGAATCATATTGATAAATAGCGATACCATTTTATGTTATTATCCCCGCCATGACAAAACGGAAACCCACAGGTTCGACCATATTCCTCCCGGATTCAGAGTGAATGACGCTATTTATGATACCTATTCCAGGCAATGCTATTTATTCGGAGATACAAGTTCGATTCCGGAATCCATTATCCGGACAGGCGATTTAACGCTTACTTGCCTTGACCTTTCCAATGAAAGAAATTCGTTGCACCACAATAACTTTTTTTCGTCGACTGGCGATTTGTACCGATTCGGAGGTTCCGGCAATCATCTATATTCGAATAAAATATCTTTCTACAACAACGAGAAACGGGAATGGGAATTTATTGATTGCTACGGAGATAAAATAACGCCTCGTTTTTATTCTGCAGTGGGAGAAGGCGCTCAGCCGGATGAAAAACTAATTTTTGGCGGATTTGGAAATGAAACAGGAAAACAGGAACATGGCGGCCATAACCTCTACGATTTACATCTGTTAAATCTCAAACAACTGACTGTTACCGAATTATGGCGTTTCCGCGAAATTCCCAAAGTAGAATTTATCCCGGGTAATAACTTGATATTAAGCGAAGATAAGAAGTATTTCTATGCTTTATGTTATGCACATCACATACCGAATACCATTGGGTATTTGTATCGTTTCGATTTGCAAAACGGATTGTACGACGTCATGAGCGACTCTATCAATTTCATTTCGGAAGATATGAATACCTCGGTCAACCTGTTTTATAATAAACAGATGAGCGAATTTTATGCCGTAATCCGGGCGTTTTCGGATAAAAATGAGACTGATGTGCAGATTTATTCATTGCTGTCCCCTCCTATTACAAAATCCCAACTGGAAAATTCCGTTTCTTCGCGCGAACTGTACTGTATATTTGCATCAATAGCCGCTCTTGTTCTTGTTACATGCGTTCTTTTGCGCTTCCTCTATTGGAAAAGAGAGAAACAAGGAAAAGAGAAAACAGAATTACCCTATTTGCCTCATGAAAATGAAAAAGAATATGACGGGAAAGTGCAAAAAATATCGGCCGTTTATATTTTTGGAAACTTCACGGTTTTCGACAGAAAAGGAATGGATATCAGCTACCGTTTCAGCATAAAATTGAGAGCTTTGTTCTCTCTTGTGCTTTTGCATACAAACAACGAAAGCGGAATTTCTACCGAAGAATTAGTCTCAAAAATGTGGCCGGATAAAAATGTAAACGAAGCCAAAAATATACGCGGAGTAACGGTAAAGCGCTTGCGCAATATATTGGAAGATGTTGGAGGAATTTTCCTGGTTCATCAAAACTCTCAATGGTTCTTTACTTTCGAACAACCTTTTTATTGCGATTATCTGGAGTATTCCGGCATTTTACATTGCCTGTATACCGACCATGCATCGTATACGGAATTAATGGAACGCCTTGTAGCTATTTTACGTAACGGCATGTTCCTTTTAGGCGTACACGATACCGAAGTCGACGATTATAAATCAAGAGAAGAAGAAAAACTGACACAATTGCTCAAGGAATACATTACTTATCTGTACAAAGAAAAGCAATATCAAAAAATAATTCTTATTTCTACTACTTTTTTTATGATAGATCCGCTGAATGAAGAAATATTGAATATCTGCATCAAATCCTACAATAAGTTGGGTAAAAAAAGAGAGGCCAAAGTTTTCCTCAAAAACTACAAACGAACCTATGAAATGCTGACCGGAGAAGAACGTAAGAATTAAAATCTGAGAGTCGCCGTTTTATTATCATGTAATAGATGTACGGACGTACTCTCACGTACAATTGCTATCTTTGTAGCTTTAAATAAATAATTGATAAACAATTAAAATGTAAGTTTATGAACAGATATTGTGGCCTTGACGTGCACAAAATTACATAAAAATGTGAGTTTTCCAAGCGCATAAAATGAAAAAAGTTTTTACAGAGGAAGATATTTCTTACAAGTTGCAGCGCTTCAGCGATTAAAAAAAATTTCAGTTTTCAATTATGTATAAAAAATAAAAGGCAAATCGTGTCCACCTTACCTAAGATTAGGCAAGTGAGCAAGCAGAAAAAATGTAAAAAAGTATCTGTTTCTTAGAAAAAGTTATTTTATGTTTTTTTCTCCCTGAATCGCTGATAAAGCGATTGA
>JAIRMH010000281.1 GCA_031258835.1 Tannerella sp. | reverse complement strand
AACTGGTTATCCGTCACAAAACCGTCCCATCCGGTCAAAAGGACGCCACAACCGGCATTGGATGCAAAATAACTGTGACGTATGATAAACAGCCAGCATCGCAACAAATAAAGTCCGTGTCCTGAAAAGCCCTGAACTTTGCAGTCATCCACAACAATAGTGTCTTCCTGTTTACTGTACTCTTTATCGTTATTCAGGAAAATACCGTGAATGGGGTTCCCTGCATCTTTCCGTCCTTTAATAAAAAGTCCCCGCAAATGCACGCCAAAAGCGCCGGTAATATCCAGCACACAGGAGGCGTCGGTTGAATCTAACAATAAAATCGCCCCTCCGTCACCACGATAAGCCCATTGAGGATCAGCAAGTAGCGTGGTATGGGGATGTACTTTTAAATTGCTGCAAGGATAAACGCCGGCAGGAAAATAAACTGTGCCGCTGACTTTGCCTGCTGCATCAAGCGCTTCCTGAATGGCTGCCGAATCGGATGTTTGACCGTCTCCTTTTGCTCCGAAATCGCAGACGTTGAAAACCGTGTTTTTTGCATCTATGGCAGGGATCGTCGTTGCTTTAGCCGCGATACTGTTAGTTCCAAGTAATGTGGCGGCTACCAAAAACTCTCGTTTGTTCATTTTAGATCCATTAATTTATTGTTATTATTCTATTTCTAATATTCGTTTTTGCAGTTTTGCCTGCAATACTTTCTCGTTACGCAATCGCAAAAAGCAAGTTTTCAATCTCTTCCGGCGTTTTGTGACTTATCCGCGTCCAGTCGATACGGATAACGGGATATTTCCTGCTCCAGTCCCATCGGTCATAGACATAAAGCCCCTCAAAGAGTTCTTTCCGTCCTCTGAACTCATGACCGATATTTTTTTGCAAATATACAAAATTGAAATGATATTCAATTTCGGAATCCACTTTGGGACGGAAATAATTGTGTTACCGGATCGGTTGCCTCCATGCGAGGCGACTGTCGTTTCTTCACCGGAAAAAATAAAGCGCATAAACCGCCAAATCGGTTTACACGCTTTGATTTATGATACGGCAGATGATTTCGATTACCCGATCATCTCGGCGCTTCGTTTGATAAAACGGCTCAAAGATTCGCCTTTCAGCATGCCGTTACTCAGCAATGCCAAGTCAATGAGTTGACTTACCAACCGATTTTCTTTCGCATAATCGGCAAATATCTGATTACGTTGTTGACGAAGTTCATCCAATTTTTTATTGGTATTTGTCATATCTTCTTTTTCCGTCTCCGTTATTTCTTCCTGCTTCTTCTTGTTTTGGGTTTCACGCAGGTCATGCTGACGAGCTTCCCATCCTTTTATATCATTCAGTATGGGTTCTATTTTATCTGTGCAGGCTTTTTCCTCATCTTCAAGAACTTTCTTCACTAATTTATGATCGGTGTTCAGGACAAGGTTATAACTGTCGGGAAGTTCACCGTAGAACGACATTCCCGGCTGTATAGACGCCATATCACGCATACGGCGCATGTATTCGCTTTGCGTAAGTACGACAGGTGTCGATTCCGCTCCCAACGCTTCGAACGAGACGTAGAAATCCGCTTTTTCGATTGCCGGTATCCGGCTTTTGAAAATTTCCTGCAAAGCGTTTTTCTGGTCTTCACTAAGATTGACGGCCTGCACTTCCTCTTTGCGAATAATATTTCCGACCGTATCGCTATCGACTCTTACGTAACGTGTCTTTTCAAATTTCTGCTCCAATTGGCCAACCATCGGTATATCCAATTGTCCGTCGAACAGCAATACGCTATATCCTTTGTCTTTCGCCGCCTGTATATAACTGTACTGATCATTCGGATTCGTCGAATAGAGATATACCAGCGTCCCGTCCTTATCCGTCTGGCCATCCTTAATCAGCGTCTTATATTCATCAAATGTAAAATACTTTCCGTCAACATCTTTAAACAGTCCGAATTTGAGGGTGCGTTCGTAGAATTTCTCATCACTTAACATTCCGTACTGGATAAAGATTTTCAGATCGTTCCATTTATCTTCGAACTGAGGGCGATCGTTTTTAAATATTTCCTCTAAGCGGTCGGCTACTTTTTTTGTTATATGCGTCGAGATTTTTTTTACATTCTGATCACTCTGGAGATATGAGCGCGATACATTCAGCGGTATATCCGGCGAATCAAGCACGCCATGCAGCAAAGTCATAAACTCCGGCATGATACCCTCCACCGAATCGGTTACAAAAACCTGATTACAATACAACTGTATCTTATTCTTGTGAATATCCATATTTGTCTTGATACGCGGGAAATACAAGATACCGGTCAAGTTAAACGGATAGTCGACATTCAGGTGTATCCAGAACAACGGTTCCTCGCTCATAGGATAAAGTTCCCTATAAAAAGTTTTATAATCTTCATCTTTCAGATCGCCGGGTTTACGTGTCCATGCCGGATTTACATTATTTATTACATTATCTTCATCCGTATCCACATACTTACCGTCTTTCCATTCCTGTTTTTTCCCGAAAATAACGGGAATCGGCAGGAATCGGCAATATTTCGCAAGTAATTCCGTTATCTTGCTTTTCTCAAGGAAGTGTTTGTTTTCATCGTCTATGTACAGGATGATATCCGTTCCGCGCCCTTCCTTTGTAGTCTCCGTCATTTCATATTCGGGCGTACCGTTACAACTCCATTTCACGGCGACCGCATCTTCTCTGTAAGACTTCGTGATAATTTCAACTTTTTCGGATACCATGAACGATGAATAAAATCCCAGCCCGAAATGTCCGATAATGGAAGCCGCGTCATTCTTATATTTTTTCACAAACTCTTCCGCACCCGAAAATGCGATCTGATTGATATATTTCTCGATCTCTTCGGCAGTCATACCGATGCCCCTGTCCGATACTATCAGTTTCTTACCATCAATGCGAATACGCACTGACATATCGTCAAGTTCACCTTTAAATTCGCCTACGGATGAAAGTGTTTTCAGTTTTTGCGTCGCGTCGACGGCATTCGAAACAAGCTCACGCAGAAAAATATCGTGATCGCTGTATAAAAATTTCTTGATTATCGGGAATATATTTTCACTCGTGACCCCGATATTACCTTGTTTGGTTTCTTTATTTGCCATATCTATTTTGTTTTAAATTAAATTTTTCCGTACATCGCAAACACAAAAAAAATGCCAGACTGCAATGTCTGACATTTTGTCGCTCACGACTATATTTTTCAATTCTCCGTGAAAGATACGGAGTGTATCATCTTATCATTTTCCTTGTCGTAATCCAAACATATAGCATCCCCTTCTTTCACTTTTTCTCCGACAATGATATCTGCCAATTCGTCTTCGATATATTTTCGGATCGCGCGTTTCAACGGGCGGGCGCCAAATTGGATATCATATCCTTTGGATGCGATAAAATCTTTGGCGACATCCGTCAGGTTAATTTTGTATCCTACCTGAGCGATTCGTTCGAATACTTTTTCCAATTCTATATCAATAATACGATTTATCGCCCCTTTCTCAAGCGGGTCAAAAATGACGATATCCTCTATGCGATTAACAAATTCGGGAGCAAAAGCCTTATTCAACGCCTTTTGTATCACACTATGTGCGAACATTTTATCCGTTGCGTCATCGCTTCCGGGATGAAACCCGATACCACGTCCGAAATCCTTCAATTGTCGCGTTCCGATATTGGATGTCATTATCAATATCGTATTTTTAAAATTAACATGGCGACCGAGACTATCGGTCAGATGTCCTTCGTCAAGCACTTGTAATAAGAGGTTGAATACATCGGGATGCGCTTTTTCCATCTCATCGAGCAACACGACGGAATACGGGCGTCGACGCACTTTTTCGGTCAACTGGCCTCCTTCTTCGTAACCCACATATCCCGGAGGCGCTCCGATCAGCCGCGATACAGCAAATTTTTCAAGATACTCGCTCATATCTATACGTATCAGCGAATCGACCGAGCCGAATAAATATTCGGCCAACACTTTTGTCAAATATGTTTTACCAACGCCTGTCGGTCCGAGAAACATAAACGTCCCGATCGGTTTATTCGGATCTTTAAGGCCTATACGATTTCGTTGTATCGCCTTCACGATCTTGTGTACCGCATCGTCCTGACCAATCACTTTCCGTTTCAGGACATCTTCCATTTCCAGCAAGCGTGCATTTTCTGTTTTCGCTATCCGCTGTACGGGAACTCCCGACATCATTGCGACAACTTCCGCCACCTTATTTTCATCAACCGTCTCGCGATGTTCCTGCATCTCGCGTTCCCATTTTTCTTTAGCAAAATCCAAGTCCGACAGTAGCTGTCGCTCCTTATCGCGGAAACTTGCAGCCAATTCGAAGTTTTGCGATTTTACCGCCGTATATTTTTCTTCCTTAACCGTTTCTATTTGTTTCTCTAATTGCTCAATGTACGGAGGCGCAACAATATTGGAAATACGCATACGTGAACCGGCTTCGTCCATGGCGTCTATTGCTTTATCCGGGAAATTACGGTCGCTGATATAACGGTCTGTCAGTTTAACACAAGATTCGAGTGCGTTGTCCGTGTAATGTGTATTATGATGATCTTCATAACGGCCTTTGATATTATACAATATCTGCAACGTTTCTTCGGGCGTTGTCGGATCGACAAGCACCTTTTGGAAACGACGTTCCAATGCTCCGTCTTTTTCTATATTTTTACGATATTCATCTAATGTCGTGGCTCCGATACATTGTATTTCACCACGCGCCAAAGCCGGTTTCAACATATTCGCCGCATCCATAGAGCCGGAAGCCGAACCTGCGCCGACGATTGTATGAATTTCGTCTATAAACAAAATGATATTCGGATTTTTAGACATCTCGTTAAGAATAGCTTTTATCCGTTCTTCAAATTGCCCTCTGTATTTAGTTCCCGCAACAACCGCTGCCATATCGAGGCTCACGACCCGCTTATCAAATAAAACGCGGGATATCTTATGTTGCACGATACGCAAAGCCAGTCCTTCGACAATTGCCGATTTCCCGACACCGGGTTCTCCGATCAGTATCGGGTTATTCTTTTTACGCCGGCTCAGAATCTGTGCCAGACGTTCTATTTCCCTGTCACGGCCTACAATCGGATCCAAACGTCCCTCTGTCGCTGCACGTGTAAGATCAAACCCGAAATTATCAATTACTTGTGTATCGGTATTGGATTTAAGAGTCTTTGCCGCGCTACCGCTTTCATGCGCTCCGGAAGAACTTTTTCTTCCCGATGACATACCAAATGAATCGTCGTCATCATCGTCATCGTCATTGTCCGTATAACCGTCGCTTATGTCGTCGTCATCATCATAATATTCTTCCGATCGCTTCAAAGCATCTTTTGACAATTTGTCAGAAAGACTATCATCGGCAATCCTGTCATATATCATATCATAATCAATACCTTTCCCTTCGAGAAATTCCGTGATAACATTAATCTTTTCCCGCAGGATAGACAGTAACAAATGTTCCGTTCCGGTCTGAACGCTCTTTAATTGACGCGATTCCAGCATACTCAGGCGCAACACTTGTTCTGCCGTCTTACTTATGACAATATCGTTTAATGAAGTAGTCGTTCCCGTATCCGCCACATTACGTACTTCATGCTCTATTATCTTCTTCAATTCCGACATATCAATATCCATAGAACGTAAAATCCGACATGCCCTACCTTTCCCTTCGCGGATAAGGCCCAGCATCAGATGCTCCGTTCCTATATAAGTGTTCTGAAGCCTTGACGCTTCTTCACGACTATACTCTATCACCTCAACGAGTCTTTTCGTATAATTATTTTTCATCATATCTGAAACTCTTTCCGTATTTTGTTCTTTTTTCGTCATTTGGCATGAATTGTTACAAATACCATGCCATTACATAATCATCTAACATGAATCACCTTACTGTATCTTCCGGAAACGGTTGCAACATATATTCCGGGATTCAGAGGAATATCGGTACGTCCTTCCTTTACATTATTATAATAGACGCACGCGCCGCCTATCGAATAAATACCGACATCGGCAGAAGAGGCCGTGACTACATGCACAAAACCCTTGTCCGCATAAACAGAACCGATCGAGGGTTCTTCCGTAACAGAATTGGCCGAATCGCCACGTTTTTTCATCGTCACATCATAACGGATAACCAATATGGGAAAAGTATTATTTTCGATTCTACATATCAACTCTTTTCCCGCATAGGACTCGTCAAAAACAAATATGCCATTTTCCCTCATTTCAGGATTAACCCAATGTAATCCGTGATTCCAAGTATAATGTGAGATAATCCCGTCCAATTCGTAATAGCGACTGAAATCGGCGCTATCTACAACGGCTTCCGCCCTCCGATTGTGTTGCGGATAATAAATGTATTCCGTATAAGCCGGCAATATGGGAGGCAAGGTATAAAAATCCATATTATTATCTTTACAGCGAAGGACTGTCAATGACGGACTTTCCGGCAATTTCAAAGAATCCAATAAATTATCATTGCAAAAAAGCGTTTCGAGCAATAAACAATCGTTTAAATACAACTCTTTCAACTTGTTATTATTACATTTCACAGTATGCAAAGCCGCGCATCCGGAGAGATCCAGCGTCTCTATCCCGTTATCGCTACAGTCAATACTCCGCAATGCGGAACAATTTACGACATTTAGAGACGATATGTTATTTCTGCTACATGTGAAACCAAATAAAAATCCCTTGTTCGAGATATCTATTTCCGTCAGATTATTAGCCGAACACGAAAGTTCTTTCAATCGTGGACAATTCTGCACATTTATATAGGAAAGTTGATTTTCTATGCAATAAACAGTCTCTATTTTTTTATTATTGGAAAAATCCAAAGATTCAACGCTGTTACCGGTACAACAAATAAACGTCAATTCGGGATTATTTGACAGATCAATTTCTTTAATATTATTATAAGTAACACGCAAATATGTCAGTTTATTATTTGTTGTCACATCTATCGCCGTCAGATTATTCGTATAAAAATCTATTGCCGTCAGTGAAACGGCGCCCGTAACATTTACCGAATTTATCATATTGGAATCGCAAAGTAAAAACTGCAAAGATTGAAAATCGCTAAAATCCATTTCTCCGGAAAGATTTTTATCCTTCCAGCTCACTCTTTCCAATAAAAAGGTTCTACTATTCCATGATAAGCCTGCGACAGTTCCCCAGTTTATCCCTTCCATACTTTCGATACCCAATTGTTGATAATTTTTTACTCCCGGTTGCGCTGATTCCTGTAAAAGGAATCGGCGCAACTTGGTCGTTTCAATACTGTTATAAGGTTCTTGAGCCTGCATTCCGAATCCGAAAATGATACACCGGAACAAACAACCTATCCATAAAATAGTTCTCATTTTTATACTTATTTAGCAACAACCTACAAAGATAGTATCTGAAATATGAAAAACAGAAATTTCTCTGTTAAAAAATGATTATCACAAAACTATTTATTCAAAACGACTTAGCCTCCATTCATAAACCTTCGGCGTATCTTTAAGAAATGGCAGGGCTTTTTTCCGGCTTTCTTCGTCAAGATACAGAGGTGTCGTATATTCCGCTGTCAACGTATTACTTTCCGCATCAATGCTGTATTTCACCAGAAAAATATCCGATATCGGCTTCATATCGAAAGATTCTCCGAAAAAATGTCCGGCATCATCTTTCAAAAACCAGTCTGCCGTCACCGGAGTATATAACTCCTCTGCCGGCAAGATCTTCCAGTCTGTCGTATAAAAAACGACACGACTGTCTGCAACAGGAGCATACACCGTCGTTATCATGCATATTATATATGTATTATTAATGAGCGGTAAAAGTTTCATTTCAACCGTACTCCGTCCGGTAGATTGCAACAATAGATAATTGTCGGTAAGTTTTAACAATGTAGACTTTCCCTGCATTGTATTTTCCAGCGTGGCGGTTTTGCCGGATTTATACAACTCTACAAGGTCTTTCCGCCATGCTTCTTCCAGTTGAACAATGATGCCTTCCGGCATCGCTATAAAAAAATTTTCCATACGCTGTGCAATGGAACAAAATGTTCCAAAAACAAATAACAAGCTAAAAATCAATCGTTTCATATTATAAATATCATTATCTCGTCCCCAAATATAAGAAAATCATTCCTAATAACACAAGAAACAAATCAAATGCTTTGTTTTTTAAATTCTTTTCATGAAAAAAGATTGCTCCGTCCAGTACATTCGTAGCATACGACAACATGATAAACAGAACAAAAATAAAAGCGGATATCGACATATGGAGAAACAACACCGGTATGACGGCATTACCGTCCAGCGATTTTTTCTTACATATATCATAACACCCTAATAAAAAAGCCGACACAAAAGATAATAAAACCCCTATAATCATCACTTTAACTTTTTATCGTAAATAAAAATGCAGTCCGGATATGCTATATCAACCAACGCAAGTCCTCCTGCCGGAGCTGATGTTCCGGCTCTACACCGGTCTTTTGCCTCTATGATATCCCTAAAATCCTGCACAGTAATTTTTCCGCGTCCCACATCCGTCAATGTGCCGACAATCGCCCTGACCATATTACGCAAAAAACGGTCCGCAGCGATTGTAAACACCCACATCCGATCGCTCTGATTGTCTTGCTTATCGTACCGGTTCCAACCGGCTTCAATTATCCGGCAGTTATTCGTTTTAACGTCCGTATGCAATTTGCTGAAACTTGTGAAATCCGAATATTCAAATAAAACTTTACAAGCCTCATTCATCCTGTCAAAATTCATATTACGCAACGAGATACGACAATTCCATTCGTAAGCAAATGGATCTTTCTTGTCTGTAACATAATATTTATAGGTACGCAAAAGTGCATCGAAACGTGCATGTGCGTTTTCTTTAACGGCAACGATATTGTATACGGCAATATCTTCAGGCAACATGCGGTTCAATTTATCCGCCAGTTGCAACGGATTTTCCACCGCAACGGATACATCGAAATGAGCAACCATCATCCGGGCATGAACACCGGCATCCGTCCTTCCGGCGCCGACAACGGCTACGGTCTGTCGCAACACAATCGAAAGAACCTCTTCCAGACACTGTTGTATGCTTATGCCATTCGGTTGACGCTGCCATCCGCAATAACGAACACCGTTATAAGCCAGATAAATAAAATAACGACTCACTTTTTTTTATTCTTCGACAGTGCAAAAGTATAATAAAATAAGCAATATCCCCTGACATTTCAAAAATAATTCATCATTTTACAATGACATTGACGTCTTCATCATATTTGAAAACTTTAATAACCAACGTTTCCAAATCCGCTTTCACTTCCGGACTAATATATAATGTCGTGATATTATTGACAGTACAGTCAAAATGGTCTATATTTTTCAGCATACTGATATCAAGTTCGCCGGATATTTCATTGTCATGACAATACAATAACGATAAGTCTTCATTCGCCGAAATGTCCAACGCTTGCAGACTGTTATTATTACAGGATAAAGAAGTCAGCTTCAGGTTACTACCCAGATCTAATTCCCTCAATCCGCAAGAAGCGCAAGACAACATGCTTAACGCTCCATTTTCACTGACATCCAAACCTTCTCCGCTTAAATCATTTCCGCTACATATGAAATTTGCAAGTTTTTTATTATTGCTTACATCAATAACGGTCAACAGATTACCGGAACAGTTAAATTCTTTCAGTTCCGAATGATTACTTACATCCAGATTCTCTATTTTATTATCGGCGCATGAAAAAGACTTCAATAACATATTATTACTAATGTCGATTTCTTCCAATTCGTTTTCGTCGCAAATCAAGGTTTCCAAATTCATTAACGAACCGACTTCCAACTCTTCAATTTTATTATTTCTGAAATCCACATATTTTAAAGACGTATTCTTGCTTATATCAACAGATGATATATGATTGTCCCGGCAAACCAGTTTTTCTAAAGACTTAAAATACTCAATACCAACCAGCGATGTGATATTCCTCGATCGGCAATCCAGCTCCGTAATTTTTGATACTTCTGCGGTAGTTATCACACTATCTTTATCAAGATCGTATCCGTTATCAATCAAAAACTTCTCAAATTTGAGATCCTGAAAATTTATCGGCACTCCTTCCTGTTCGTTAACCGTCACGATACATGAGGCGGATTTGTCGCCCGCCTGCGCCGTAATTGTGGTAGTTCCAAACAAAACGGCCCTTACGTTTCCGTTTTCATCAACTGTAGCGATCGCCGGATGTTGACTTGTCCATGTCACCGTCTGATTTGTCGCATCGGCAGGGCTTATCGTTGCATTTATACGAACCGTTCCGCCTTCGGTCAACGTTACCTCCGTTTTATCAAGCGTAATATCTGCCACCGGAACATACGCCGGATTGATGACGATAACACACGAATCTTTGATATCTTCGTTTTCATCCGCCATCGCAACGATGGTTACACTACCCGCCGCAATTGCTTTAACCCGACCTGTTGCGATATCGACAGTCGCCTTACGGTTATCTTTACTATACCAGATCACCTCTTTGGAAGTAGCATTAGACGGTTCGATCCGGACTGACAACAGGAGTTCTTCGCCGATATCCATGGTGTGCGTCGACGGCTCAACATGAAGACTCGTTATCCTTATATATAAAGGCGACACCGTCACCGAGCATGCAACAGAACTGCCGCCCGCCGACGCCGTAATATTTGCCGTACCGACTCCAACCGCTGTGACTAAACCTTCATCATCAACCGCAGCTACCTGTGTGTTGCTACTTTCCCACTCAACCGCATATATGCTGCCATCCAACGCGTTGACCGTCGCAGTCAGTTTTTCGGAATCATTCATCGTCATATTTAGAATCGTCTTATTCAACGTAATGATTATGCCACCGGAAGCAGGCGTCACTGTTACGGCACAAGTTTCAGATACATCTCCCGCCTTTGCTACAATAACCGTAGATCCCAGTCCTGCCGCCTTAACTACACCTTTATCATCAACAACCGCTATTTGCGTATTCTGACTTGACCATGCCACCATATCTGTTGTATTCGCGGGAAAGACAGTCGCTATTAACATTTCTTCCGTATTTTCCGCCAGTGAAACAGACGTTTTATTAAGTTCTATTTTTGTAGCAGGAATCCGCTGTTTCGTCACGGCAACATCACATACCGCCGAGCAAGTCCCGCTTTGGGCAGTGATTTTAGCCGTCCCTTCCGCAAGCGCCGTAACCTCACCCTGCTCGTTGACTGTCGCCACCGCCGTATGATCGCTCGTCCACGTCACCGTCTTATTGGTAGCATCTGCCGGTTTAACCGTAGCTATTAACGTGGAAGACGTTCCAATCACAAGCGTCAACGTTTTCTTGTCGATTTCAACACTTTCCACTTCAATATTTTTATTCGTCACCGTAACAACGCACGACACTTTCTTTCCATTCAATGATTCGACCGTAACAACAGCCTCTCCGGGACTTATCGCTTTAACGACCCCGTCCGTAACGATAGCCACATTCTCATTCGAACTTTTCCATGTCACCGTCTTAATGGTCGCATCTGCGGGAGCAATTGTCACTGTTAACGTTACTGATTCCCCTTCCGATAAATTTACCGAAGTCTCACTTAAAGAAAGACTCTCCACTTCAATAATAGCGACTTCGAATATTTCATTTTTGGGAGAACAGGAAACGACAAACAAAACTGAAAAGATCAATCTCCCCAAAATGCACAAAACATCCAAAGTACATAATTTACACCTCAAAACGCCTGTTTTCATAGCTATTTAATTTTAATCATACTTTTACTCTGTAAAAAACCGCTTTTCATTTCGTACACGCTTGGAAATCGCAGAATTTTCATTTCGTTTTGCTCCTTCAAAACCACGCTTATCCAAATAGATCGCCAACCGCATGACGATACAAGAACACATACATCATTTAAAAGTTTACGAATATCGCCCTCACTTATCCATCTTCACGTCAAACTCATATACATCCGACGGATTAGTCCTCTTCAACGTCACCAGAGAGACATCTTTACCTACACGTATCCCCTCCTGAAATAAACGAAGATCAACCGTTTTATATGCCAACTCCGGATGATTATTATCGCGGCTAAGATGACAAAGCCAGATATTTTTGAGTTTCGGCGAATAATTTACTGCCAGGAACTCTGCCGCATCACGATTGCTCAAGTGCCCAGACATACTTGAGACACGTTCTTTCAGGAAATTAGGATACATGCCGGACGACAACATCTCTTCATCATAATTCGCTTCAATAACCAGATGATTTGCACCACTAACATATTTACTTACCGTATCTGTGATATGACCGACATCCGTCACAATAACAAATGTTTGATCCCCATATACGATCGAATATCCCACATTATCACTACTGTCATGAGGAACATCAAAAGCCATAATGTTGAAATCGCGTATCATAAACGGTTTCTCTTTCTCAATCACACGCCGCGACCGGATGAGTTCCTCTTCTACGTAACGGCTCCGACATATTCCGGCATGAACAGCCTCCGTTGCATATACCGGAATATTCAAAGATTCGCCGAGATATCCTACTGATTTTATATGATCGGCATGATCATGAGTTATCAATATCGCAAGTATTTTCTCAAATCCGATATCGCGCTCTTTAAGTATTTTTTTTATCTGACGCACACCTATACCGGCATCAACAAGGATACCATACGATAATGTCCCTATATAATAACAATTACCGCTACTTCCACTAGCCAGACTAAAAAAATACAACTTCTCCATTCCCAATCCATTTTACAAGCACGAAAAATCTCCTTTATCAACATTTGCGGACAAATGTACATGAAATTTTCGACATTCCACACAAGTTGATAAAAATGTCCGGCGAAATTTATAGGGGAAAGATAAAAAAAACCGCAGATTCAACCATCAAATGCAACGAAATTAATTAACAGGCTCAAGAGCGGATTCCACTACCTGCATTATGTCAGACACATATGTAAAAGTCAATCCTCGCAAGTATTCCTCTTTTATTTCGCCGATGTCTTTTTTATTTTCATCCGACAAGATGATATGTTTTATTCCCGCACGTTTGGCCGCAAGTATTTTTTCCTTAATACCACCCACGGGAAGTACCCTCCCCCGCAATGTTATCTCGCCGGTCATTGCAAGATTCTTTCGCACTTTACGTTTAGAGAAAGCGGAGACAAGAGAGGTGACCATTGTAATACCTGCGCTCGGCCCATCTTTGGGTATAGCGCCTTCCGGGACGTGAATATGGACGTTCAACTCTTCAAACAAAGATTCGTCTATCCCCAGTATGCCGGCATGTGAACGGACATATTCCAGCGCGATAACAGCCGATTCTTTCATCACATCCCCCAGATTGCCCGTTATGGTAAGTTTAGAGTTCTTACTTTTGCTCAAACTCGTCTCGACAAAAAGAATCTCTCCTCCAACAGCCGTCCATGCCAGCCCTGTTACAACGCCCGCATATTCATTTCCCTGATATTTATCAGGGGTATATTCTTCTACGCCAAGATATTCGCGAACAAGTACGGTCGTGACAACCGACGGTATTTCTTTTTCATCCGATGCAATCGCGCGCGCAACCTTACGCATCACTTTCGCAATTTTTTTCTCCAGTTCACGCACTCCGCTTTCACGCGTATACGAATCAATAATAAGGCGTACGGCTTGTTTGTCGAATTTTATTTTCTTCTCCGATAAGCCGTGAGCATCCATTTGCTTAGGTATGAGATGCTTCAATGCGATCTGCATTTTTTCTTCGGCTATATACCCGCTCACTTCGATAAGTTCCATACGATCTAACAACGGCTGCGAGATCGTATTCAGGCTATTGGCTGTGGCGATAAACATCACCTTACTCAAATCGTAATCTATATCCAAATAGTTATCATGGAAATGTTCGTTCTGCTCCGGATCAAGTACTTCCAGTAATGCGGATGCGGGATCTCCCTTGAAGTCATTGCCGACTTTATCTATTTCATCCAGAACGAACACGGGATTTGATGTTCCGGCTTTCTTAATACTTTCGATTATACGCCCAGCCATTGCGCCTATATATGTGCGCCGATG
>JAIRMH010000193.1 GCA_031258835.1 Tannerella sp. | reverse complement strand
TTGGGGGCGGTCTGATAGCCGGGCGTTGAAGTTACGCGAGCTGCCGTCCCGCCGGCAGAAGAGACTTTCCATATTCCTCCGTCATAGCAGAAATATATTTCTTCCGCATCCGGACTTAGCGATGGTTGAGTGGCAAAAAACAGACTGTCCTGTGTTTTTGCGAGACAAGGAATTAAAACGAGGATGAGTAATAGATATTTTTTCATTTTGTCGAGTGTAATTAAAGATTGTTTGGAAAATGCAGAAGCTATCTCAAAAGTCCGGCATCGCTGTCATTGGTAAGGAAATGACGGGAAGCCAACTTTTGAGATAGCGCTGCAAGAATTATTCTTTTTCGTATCCTTCGTTTTGTTGAAGATTCGGATTAAGTTTAAACTGGTCCAGCGGTATGGGAAGAATACAGCGATAGAAGTTCCAGTCGATGTCGTATCCCGTAGCGGCGTTATAATGGTAGCCACCGGAACGGCTAAAAGAAATGCCATTGCGCAACAAATCGAAATAACGGTGTCCTTCGCCGACAAATTCTTTTCGTCTTTCGTCTAATACTCTTTCAAGTGTATATTCTTCATCTGTCACATTGTTTGCCGGATTCCCTCTTTTTACAATTACATTAAGGTATTCGAGGCCAGCGTTGCGTTTCGTTGCATCTTCACTTTTAATCGCTGCTTCGGCAGCGATCAGGTAGACTTCCGAAAGCCGGATGAGCGGATAGTTGTTGTCGAAAGCGGCTTGTCCCTTTTCGCCGGGATATTTGGCTAAGTAGGGCGCTCCGTTGCCGTAATAGCCGACGATGCCATTGCGGACATCCTCCGGATCGCTCTGTATAAATGATTTGAACTTGGCCGTCAACATATTCTCGGCGTAACCGTTTGGGCTGTACATGTAGGCAAGCCCGTTGCGCGCCGGATTGTCCATCGACGTGTTGAATATTTCGAGCAGCGATTCCCTGTCAAAGTTTGTACCTTCCGAATTGTATGCAAACGCCGCCAAATAGTTATCCGTAGTATATAACTGGTACAAACTGCCGTTTTTCAGTTCTTCAATCAGGGTTGATGCAACCTCGAAGGCCTTGTCGTTCTTTTCCCAATACAGGCAGGTTCGTGCCAGCAATGCACGCGCGCCGTATGCGTTCATCTGGTTATAGTCGGTTTTGGCGGTAGACATCAGCGGGATGGCTTTTTCCAGTTCTGCGACAATGAACCGATACGTTTCGTCCACTGTACTGCGCACCGGGATATCGTCTATATCCAGCGCTTTGTCTATAATCGGCACACCCCACGACTGACCGTTATCTTTGGCAAAAGGATAGCCGAACACCTTCACCAGGTCGAAATGCGCCATCGCCCGAAGAGCCAGAGCATGCCCCTTGATATTGTTTTTGGCCTCGTCGGTTCCGTCCGTTATTTTTCCGGCATCAATGGCTTCAATGATGGAGGACGTATTCCGGATCAGTTGCAACGGGCGGAACCACATGTATCCGATGCTGGACGAAGCGCTATTCAACCGGAAATGGTCATATACGTACAGGGAATACGATATCTGATTTCCTGCATCCGACTGTACGTCGTCACCGCGAATATCGCCGTAAATCAGATAAAACTGATTATAATAATATGAATTTTGCATAATATCGTAGCATCCGTTTATCGCGCTTTGCGCCGAAGCGACGCTTGTAATGGCTTCCGATGTGGCAATCTCGGTCGAAGGTGTCGTATCCAGAAAGTCGCTGCATGATGTCAGCGCTGCCGTCATACAGGCAAAAATACATACATATATATATAATGTTTTCATAATGAGTTAATTTTTTTACAGTTAATATTAAAAGTTCAGTTCGACACCTATTGAGAGTGTTTTTGTCGGAGGTACATTCCAGTTCACTTGCGGGCCAAGTTCCGGATCATACTGGTCGTATGCCGCCCATGTCAGGAGGTTGTTCCCTGAAAAATAGATTCTGGCTTTTGTGAGGCCCAGAGAATTTATCCATTGTCTGGGAGCGGAGAGACCGAAGGCCAACGTTTTCAGGCGCAGATGATCGCGACTGTGTACGGCACGGGAGGAAGAGTACCAACCGCCCGTTCCATTCCCGTTGACATATCGTGGAACATCCGTAATGTCGCCGGGATTTTGCCAACGTCGGCGTAACTCCGTACTCTTGTTGTATTTATCCCAGTATCCGTCATCCTGCAAAGCCCAGAGTGCATTATCCACACTCCATCCGCCCAGCGTGAACGACAGGTTGAACGACAGGTCGATGAATTTATACGAAAACGTATTATTCAAAGAGCCGGCTAAGTTCGGCGCCGGGTCTTTGATACAGATGCGGAATGCCTGACCGGGATTTTTGACGATGTTCTTTGAGAGCGTGCCGTCTTCCTGGAGGCGGTTGTCATAATACTGCGCCTCGCCCGTTTCCGGATCGACGCCGGCATATTCAAGGACGTAGATCGTATTGTACGCCTCGCCTTCACGGTGAATAAGCCTGCCGTTGATAAATTCCGTATGCTCTTCGGTGGTCTTGATTATTTTAGATTTGTTCGAACTTAAAAGCAGCGAAGTATTCCACCTGAAATCCCTATTGTTGATATTGACAGACGAAGCCTCTATTTCAAAACCTCTGTTCCGTATGTGTCCTACGTTGTCCAGTACGGAAACGAAACCTGTTGCGGCATACACGGGTTTATCCATCAGCAAGTCTTTCGTATCTCGCTGATACAAGTCTGCTGTCAGGGAAAAGCGTCCCAGGAAAATGGCGTCGAATCCTATATTTGCCATATAGCCTTTTTCCCATGTGAGGTCTTCGTTCGCAATACGGTACTCGGATATGGCTGTCTGAGTACCATACCGGATACTGCTGGAATAGGTACCCATATAACCGTAGTAGTTGGTCGGCAGGGTACCGTTCACTCCGTACGAAGCTTTCAGTTTCAGGTCGGAAAGCCATTCTGCCGATTCCATGAACGATTCGCCTGTGACGCGCCACGAACCGGAAACTGACCAGAAGTCGCCCCAGCGTTCATTGGGCGACAGGCGCGACGAACCGTCGTGACGATAACCGGCGCTTATGTAATATTTGTTTGCATAGTCGTAGTTAAACCGGGCGACATACGACATCTGCCGGTCGTTATCCCTGTAATTGTCGATGGAAACCGGCGTCATGGCATTGCTCAGCGTATGATTTGTTTTCTGTCCGTAGGTGGTAGCTCTGGAATAAAGCATTTCTATCTGGTAACTTTGCACTTCGAAGGCGGCGGTGGCGTTCAGGTTGTGCAATTTGTTGAATGTTCGGACTAAGTTTAATGTCGAGTTTGAATTGTATCGCAGACGTTCGGGTCGCCATATCTGGCCGGCGCCCTGCGTGGAACGACCGTCGAACGATTCCGGTCCCCAGTATCTGAATTCTTTGTTATTTGTATAATCCAAATTGAAGACGGTCGCAAGTTTGAGTCCCCTGACAATTTCATAGCTGATGTTTGCTGAACTCAACAGACGCCCGACGCGCGTAAAAGATTCGGAGTTTGCATCCTCGAAGAGGGGATTGTAGCCTCCGTTGTTGGAATAAAATCCCGTGTTATAAGTACCGTCAGGATTGTAAATCGGGATAGAAGATGTGAGTTCGTATCTGGAACTGTAAATGGCGCTGGCATAATAAGAAGATTCCGGCGTCATGTTGTTTTCCGTCAGGGTAAAGAATGAGTTCATACCCAATGTAAATTTTTTATAGGTATTGTTGTAGTTCAATCTTCCGGTATAACGTTCAAAATCCGTCGAAAGCGAGAAGCCGCTTTCTTTGGTATAACCGAGGCTGGCCGAAAAGTTGCTGTTTTCTTTTCCTCCCGTAGCCGAAAATTCATAGTTTTGCAAGTTTCCCTTCTTGAGCAGGGCGTCTATCCAGTCCGAATAACCGCCTTCGGGTATTCCGGCATGCGTATCGATATTGTCGTTCGCATACTGTTCGGCCTGTTCGCGGGTGTCTCCCTTGATTAACCGTTCGTTTACATAGCCTTCGTATATCAACTCCCGGCGTTCTTCGCCTCCCATGATTGGGCGGTACTGCATGGCAAAGTCGGACATACCCCAGTTGGCTTTCAGCGAATAATTTGTTTTTCCTTCCTTACCTTTTTTCGTTGTAATCAGAATCACGCCGTTCGCGCCTCTGGCGCCATAAAGAGAGGTGGATGTGGCATCTTTCAAGACGGTGATGCTTTCTACGTCGGCCGGGTTTAGCGTGGCAAAAAGGTCTAATCCGCCCGGATTGTTCACGTCTTCGCTCATGTTTCCCGACATGATGGGTACTCCGTCCAGAACAAAGAGTGGTTCATTAGATGCATTAAACGAACCTGTACCCCGGATGCGAATATTATGGAAGGCACCGGGCTGACCGGTATTGGCCGTAATCGTAACGCCAGGAATCTGGGCTTCGAGCATCTGGGCAATGGAAACCGCCGGGATATCCTGAAGTTTATCCATGCTAACTACAGACGCCGCACCGGTATAGGACGATTTCTTAAAATTTCCGTATCCGGTTACTACGACTTCTTCCAGCAAAACGCTTGAGTTTTCCATCGTTACATAAACTGTCTGTCCGGGCTGTACGGTTATTTCGACCGTTTTCAACCCGATATAGCTTATTTGCAGGATAGCCGGTTCATTTTTTTCCGGAACTAATGAAAACCGGCCATCCAGGTCCGTTACCGTCCCTTCGGACGTTCCTTTTACTAAAATGGAGGCGCCGATCACCGCCTCGCCTTCACTGTCAATTACAAGCCCTTTGATAATCGATGTTTGCGTCCAACCCGATGAGGCGAGTAACATAAGAACAATGATAATAACAGCTTTACTTACTCCTTTTTTCATATTAAATCTTATTAGTTAATAAATAAATGTTCAATTATCAATTCTATCCAAATCGTTACGAAAATTACGAAAATAAGCGAATACAAATATAACTTTATACGTAACTGCAGATTTGTGCTTCAAAATTATGTCTGCAAATATAACACTTTTATATTATAAATTCGCAAATTAAATGCTTTTTTTTGAGGAAAACTTAAATTAAGCATCATTTTGACAGAAATTCTGCGAAAAAACAAAAAATCGAAGCCGCGTAAAAAGCTGCGTCATGTTACGGATTTAAGGATATACATGAATTTTTTTCAATCACACGCAAGCAAATAAAAAATTTCCTTTGAGGGAGATTTTGCCGTCGTAAACGAAGAACTGTGTCGTACGCCCATAAATAAAGGTGTACGACACAGTTCACTATAAACTTATTCAATTTGTTTATCCTGAAGAAGACGTTCTATTTCTGCAATTTTTTTCGCCTGCTCTTCGAGTTTTTTCTTACTTTCTTCGATAGTTTTATCCTTTTCTTCAATCGTTTTATCTTTTTCTTCAATCGTTTTATCCTTTTCTTCGATCGTTTTATCTTTTTCTTCAATCGTTTTATCTTTTTCTTCAAGCGATTTGGCTTGTTTTTCGATCGTTTTCTCTTTCTCTTCGAGAGATCTTTTAAGAGGATCTTTCACGTTGTTAATAATACGCAAAGCCTCTTCTTCGTCTTCTATCTGTTTTTGTTCTTTGGGGTCTGCTCCTATTTCGTAAAGCAGATCGGTGATAAGCGTCATATCTTCATCATCCGGTTGATAGGGGTATTCTTTCCTCGCCACCGAATCTTCTTTGACAAAATACCGCTGTTCAAAGATGCTGAGTAACTTATCGAGGTTTGTAGTGTAACGCACATCCGTGATTCTGCCTGCCTGAATGACATAACTGTTATGGGTAAGGTTTTCTATAAACTTCGACTTTGCATTTATAGGTTTCTTATTGAGCATGTCGGTATA
>JAIRMH010000183.1 GCA_031258835.1 Tannerella sp. | reverse complement strand
AGACTATGGATGTTCTTGTGCTTGGCACCGAATTTAACATCATCGCTTATGAAGACGATCCCCAAGTCGAGGTGTCTTTGCTAAAAGGAAACGTCGCGCTGAAACCCGCAGGGTCAGATAGGATTCACCGGATGAATCCCGGTGAATGTGTTAGGTGGAATGACGGCATCTTCGCCGCTTCCACTATCGACAACTACGAGTATTTCAAGTGGAAGGAAGGACTGCTTTGTTTCGACAATGCAACCGTCGGCGCTATTTTGGAAAAACTTAAACTTTACTTCGACGTGAATATTGACGTAAAAAAACAAAACCTCCTGAACTACCGTTATACCGGCAAATTCCGTACCAAAGACGGCGTTGAACAGGTGTTGAAGGTGTTGCAACTCGAACATAAATTCACCTATACGAGAGATTCAGAACGAAATACAATCACCATTAAATGAAAGATGCCTATGGAAAACGACAGATGAAAAACAGCAATGAAAAAAACCGGACGGAGTATGCGCCAACATACTCCAGCCGGGAAAAAACGTCAGTCTTTAAGACCGACAAGATTTTTTTAATCATTAAGTATTACTTGAAGTAACGTACAAATATATGGAAAAAAAACATAACGGGTTAATATATACCCCATTATTAGAAATTAAATATTTAATCAGAGTCATGAAATTAAGTTTCATTCTATTGGTATCATGCGTTTCTCTTACATTCGCTACAGAAGTAACATCGCAGACTGTTCGCGTCAACATCCGGGTGAATAATAAACCGGCCAAGACGATTATGAACCAGATCGAAAACCAGACGGATTACCTGTTCGTCTATAACCATGAAAATGTCGATGTATCACGCAGAGTCTCGCTGAATGTATCAAATGTCCCCGTTGCGCAAGTATTGGCGCAGGTATTCGAACAGACGGACATCATCTATGCTATGGAGGGTAACAACATCCTCCTGATGAAACGTAACGAGCCGTTTGAACAGCAGCAGGATGCCCGGCAGATTACCGGTTCTGTAGTCGATGAGACCGGCGAACCGATTGTCGGCGCTAACGTCATCGAGAAAGGTACTGCAAACGGAACGGTGACGAATATTGACGGGAAATTCTTGCTGACCGTCCGGAACAATGTGGTATTGCAAATATCCTATGTCGGGTATATCACACAGGAAATAACAGTCGGCGCGCAGGCAACGGCTATTAACGTCATACTGAGCGAACATATCAGTATGATAGACGAGGTTGTTGTCACGGCGCTCGGCTTGCAGCGTGAGAAAAAAGCGCTGGGCTATGCCGTACAGGACGTTAAGGGCGATGCTATCGCGCAGAGCAGGGAGTTGGATGTGGTCAACGCCTTGAACGGACGTGTCTCCGGCGTACATATCACACATGGTGGCGGCGGTCTTGACGGCGGCGGGTCGCGTATCGTGATTCGCGGCGAGAACTCCATGTCGGGCAACAATACGCCCTTGTTCGTTATCGACGGCGTGCCGGGAAATGCCGGCGACGTGGCATCGGACGACGTCGAAAGCATTTCTGTGTTGAAAGGACCGGCGGCTTCAGCTTTGTACGGCTCGCGTGCATTAGCAGGCGTGGTGCTGATTACTACCAAATCCGGCAAACGGGATACGGGATTGCACGTAGAAGTAAATTCAAATGCCATGTGGCAAAATCCGCTGGTCTTGCCGGAATACCAGTCCGACTACGGACAGGGGCAGGGCGGCAAGTACGAACTTAACAATTCGCAAGCCTGGGGCGCAAATCTCAATGGCGCAGGACATGATAATGTCATAAGGGATTTCTATAATACAGGGTATATCCTGACTAATAACGCTTCCGTCTCCAAAACTACCGACAAAAACAATATCCGCCTGTCGTATACGAACGTCACACAGAAAGGAATCATACCTAATACCGACTTGACTAACAATCGTTTCGACCTTTTCACGTCTTGGGAACTGTTCCATAATTTCAGAATAAATGCGAACGTGAAATTCATCCGTAAAAATTCAAGTAATGATCAGGATCCTAACCCTTACCAGTGGACGGGCGGCGTAGATCTGAACGACTTGAAAGACTATTGGGAGATACCTGGAGAAAAACAAAAAATCTTCCGTTACGAAACTGACAATCCCTATTTCGCTTTATACGAAAACTTGCATCCGTGGGAAAATGAACGCTGGTTTACGAACGTGTCTGTAGATTACGACTTCCTGAAATATTTCGCGGCGATGGCGCGTGTGAGCTATATTTCCGAATCCAGCCAGGACGAATGGTTCGTACATCCTGCATCGGAAGGTTTTGATAACAGTCATCCCCGGAAGGACGGCGGCTACTCCACTCGGATGAAACGGGGCAAGGAGATGAACGCCGACTTCCTGCTGTCGTACGAAAACCGCTTTGCGGACGATAATCTGCTCCTGAAAACTTCCTTTGGCGGCAATCATGCCTACACATCGTGGAACAACGAAATATACGGAAAAACATACCAATTGCTCTCCGGCGTGCCGGTGTATACGCTCGGCAACTATCAAACCTATCCCCGCGTGACTAACAGCTATGGCCCGGACAAAATTATTAACTCGCTGTATGCCTTCGTAAATTTGGGATACAAGAATATGCTGTACTTGGACGTTACCGGTCGTAACGACTGGTCGTCGACACTGCCGAAAAGTAATAATTCCTACTTCTACCCATCGGTGTCGCTGAGCGGTATTATGACGGAAATGTTTGATCTGCCACAGGTTATCTCTTTCTGGAAGGTGCGTACCAGCTATGCCAGCGTCGGTAACGACACCTATCCCGGACAGTTACAGCCCGATTTCTATTTCACCGAAGGAACGGGAGGCATAGCGGGTATCGCGGAAGGCAGTATCAAGCGCGAATACAACCTGAAACCGGAACTGGCCTCCTCTTTTGAAACAGGTACCGACTTTCGCCTGTTCAGCAACCGGATGGAACTGGATGTGAACTATTACAACACCGTTACCCGCAATCAAATATGGAACGTACGCGTATCCAATATATCGGGATACAGCTATGCCATGAAGAATGCCGGCAAGGTAAGCAGTCACGGACTGGAAGTCAGTCTGAACGGCGACCCTGTGAAGACGAAGGATTTCAGTTGGCGTACGGGCGTCAACTGGTCGTTTGACCGTTCGTATATCGACGAACTGGACCCTGCCAATCCTGACTTGGTCTTTACCGTCAAGCTGGCGGAAGGAATGTATACTCATGACAAATTAGGCGAACGTCGCGGAGCGCTCTATTCCCGCTATGCCAAGAAATTCACCTACGATCCCGCCGTTCATTCGCCGGACTTGGCGGCTTACGACGGCGTCATTCTGCACGACCAGGCCAAAAAGGTTCAACGCTCCGAAGAGATGGCCATACTGGGCAATTATAATCCGGACTGGATAGGGTCATGGCATAACACGTTACGATGGAAAGGGTTGACCCTCGCGACGCTTTTTACTTGTAATTACGGCAATGATTTCTTTGCCAGCTTTGAAAAAGCCTATTATCGTTACGGATTTGCTCCCCAGACAGGCATTGACCGCAATAATGGAGGCGTCCTGCCGGTGAACGAATTGTGGGACGACCCTGACAGGGGCATTCATCCTTTTGGACCCGGCGACGAAATAGAACCTGAAACTTATTATAAAGAACATATCGGTGACGGTGAAAATAACGACTATTGGATACGCGACGGCTCTTTTATCAAACTCAAAGAGGCGACGTTGACATATACATTCCCGAAAAAACGACTGGAACGCACCTTTGTCAAAGATCTCTCCGTCTCTTTCGTTGGCCGTGACCTGGCTGTATGGAGCAAAGTGAAATGGGTTGACCCGGAAATCTACGGTTACGACGACGAAAATAAAGGTATCAAAGTGCCCGGTGCATCCAAGACCGGAGGTATCCCAAGCACCCGCAATATCGGCTTTTCCGTCAAACTTCAATTTTAATTATGTTGAATCCTAAAAAACAATTTTTTATTATGTACAGGATCTGTTTTATCATTAGTATATGCTTGTGTGTCCTGCTCGCAGGATGCGACACGTGGTCGGACGATTTTAACGACAACAAAAATATTCCGAAGGTGCTTTCCAACGATCCTTCGTCGTTCATGGGCGCTGTCTTGAACGGTCCGTTTCGCGATAATTCCGAATGGGTAGCCCTCCAGAGCGTACAGCCGGTAGTGGGTACTATCGGGCGAACGCGTTCCTTAAGTCAGGGTGGACGCCACCGTGCATGGCACGACTTCGACGGAAAGGTTTGGCCGGTATGCTATCCCACGCTCCCCAACGTGAAGAATGTGCGTAATGCGGCCATAGCCTCCGAGCTGTTGCAGTATATCGCCGTGGCCGACATTTGGGAGTCGTGGATCATGTTTACACTGACTACTTTTTATGGTGATATTCCTTACTTCGCAGCTGTCGAGGATACGCTGGTCTTCACCGTAGACTACGACAGGCAGTCTGAAATATATCCGGCCATTCTGGAGAAGCTCCGGAATGCAAGCGAAATTATTGCCGCCAATCCGGTCGACATCGACGCTAACTCGGATTATCTCTATGCCGGCAACATCCGCAAGTGGCAGAAGTTTGCCAATACGCTCCGCGTGCGGATGTGTATGCACATGTATAACGCCGCTCCCGATCAGGCGAAAGGCATCCTGAACGAAATCTTGGCAAACCCGCAACGTTACCCGATCTTTGAATCGAACGACGACAATTGCGCAATGCATTATGACGGCAGCAGCGAAGACCGCAGCTCGGAATTTTATCGCAGTTCCTCTACCTGGTCTGAAAACTGCTTAGTGAGCAATGTGCTGATCGAACGGTTAGTTTCTCTGAGAGACCCCCGTTTGCCCCTCTATGCTTACCCGGTGAAGAAGGTGCATACGGAGGATCATTATATCAAGCCGAGCAATCCCGGCCCGATAAAATACCTGGGTCATATCTACGGACTCACCGTCAGTGATGCGGACGCAACGGCCTGGAATGGCGGACTTGAATACAGTTCGGCGGTAGGTCCATGGTTTCGTCACTTGGACGCCGACGGTAACCGGACGGAAGAAACAAAAAAGACGCCGCTTTTCTTAGTTACTTATCCCGAACTGTCTTTCCTGTTGGCAGAAGCCGTTCAGCGTGGCATCGTCGCCGGCGATGCGAAGGCTTATTACGAAACCGGTGTGAAAGCGGCCTTTGAGCAGTACGGCGCAACTTTTTCCGGCGAAGGATATGCCGGTGCGTATGCCGACCAGGGATGGAACTCGGACGTTGAATATTTGCAGCAGCCACAAGTGAACTGGGATGGCGGGCGCGATAAGTTGACGCTGATAGCCGAGCAGAAGTGGATTGCGCTTTTCAACGTGCCTTTTGAAAATTATTTCGACCACCGTCGTACGATGCTTCCCCTGTTGAGTTGTTCTAACCTGGCGGCTACTTACAACGACGGCAGCGGTACTAAATTTCCCGCTCGCGCCGACTATCCCGCCTCCGAAGAGCAAAGCAACGCCGAAGGCTGGGCAAAGGCGCGCGCCACAGGTTTTGACATACCTGTAACAGGCGACAATAACCGTACGCTGGCAAAGATGTGGCTGATCAATAACCCTGCCAGCCCCGATCTCCAGATGCCTGTATTTCGGGAACCCCTGCGGGCGCAGGACGAATATCCGGGCGACGAAAACTTCAATGCCTGGTATCAGGCGCATTGGAAGGAATTGTATTGGTGGGAATACGAGTGATTTTGAGTTTTTTTTGAAAGAGAGTGTCCGAAACGCTTGCCCCGACAGCAGGATTTTCGGACACTCTTTTTTTTTCAATGCGGTATGATTCGTGCAAATGAGTTCCGGACGATCGGCAAAGGCATGTCTTTTTATTATATGAATCCTACTTTTTTGTAATAATACGCAGAAAAATATTACATAAATGTAGGATTTTTCATTGGCGATATTACCGAAAAAGTGTCTATCTTATTAAATATTAGTTAGTTATCAATTTTGGCATGATTTCTGATATTCCTATTAAAAAACGGTATGCACAGGGCATTCAAGATAACGGCAGATCTGGAGATTAGAAAGAATGGAAAGTTATTCTTAGACAGGAAAAGAATTGAACTGTTGCGTCGCATACGTCTTACAGGTTCTATTCTGTCGGCATCGAAAGACATGAAGATGTCATATCAGATGGCTTGGACGTATATAAAGGAAATGAACGCCATTTCTCCTTTGCCTGTGGTGACAAGACGCCGGGGCGGAATAAACGGGGGAGGCGCCGGAGTGACGGAATACGGAGTGTCGCTTGTCAGGAGGTTTTTGCTCGTGAAACAAAAACATGAGGAATATTTATCCACGCTGGAAGATGAAATGGATTTATGCTTTTCGGGATCCCGCTTATAGAGAGCAGATATTTTTTTGGTGAAATCGTTATCTATTTCTTTTTATATCGTCTCGCTTTGATTCGGACTATCGGTCCGGTGGCAGGTAATGTTTGGCAAACAGGTTAAAGAAAAGATAGGTAATAGAGAGTGAAAGATTGTTTTTAGGTTATTTTTAAAAGTATGTTTATGAAGAAAGAAAAAGTGTTTATTGTAGGTACGGGGCCGGGAGACCCCGACCTGCTTACGGTAAAAGCCCGGCGGCTGATGGAGGAAGCGGATGCGATATTGTATGATTGTCTGCCGGCGCAATATGTGCTTGCCGTTGCCAAACCGTCGGCGGTCGTGAAGTTTGTAAATAAGCACTCCGGCGAAGGAGAGGAAAGAGAAGATCTGCTTGAATATGTCCGGCAATACTATGAAGAAGGAAAAAAGGTCGTACGTCTTAAAGCAGGCGATGCATTGATGTTCAATGGCGGCGATGTGGATGCCCGGCGGTTGCGCGATTGGGGGATACCGTTTGAGATCGTTCCCGGCATAACGGCTTCGTGCGCGGCGTCTAATATATTTGCAATTCCTGTGACGGAAATCCACAAAAGCGATGCGTTGATAAACCTCATCGCATTTGAAATAAACGATGATTTCGCTCACATTCGCGACGTCGCCGGATTGTTCAAACATGGCGATACGGTAGCGCTTTATATGGCGTATGATAATCTGGAAGCTATCTTTCGAGTATGGAAAGAGGAAGGAGTAGACGGAAATATTCCGGTGGCGATTGCTTCTATGGTGTCGCTTAAACAGGAAGATGTTGCGCCGGCAACAATGGATACGGCGCTGGCGGTCATTGTTGAGCGCGAAATGCTCTCTCCTTTTGTCTTTTTTATCGGGAGACATGTGGATATTTATGCGGAACGGAATACTAATTTAAAAACAGACAAATATGAATAAATTGATACTTGTTTTCAGTTTTGTATATCCGATTGTTCTGGCATATGGACAATCTCGGGAGGATTCAATCTCAACAGTTTATCGACTGGGCGAAATTGAAGTGAGCGGTAGCCGGTATGGGAAATCGGTGACGAGTAAAGTCAGCTCTGTGCAATTACGGGAATTTAATCGTGACAATGCGACCGAAGCGCTTAACTTATTGCCCGGATTGAGTATCGCCGAGGCCGGCGCGCGCAACGAAGGACAATTCTATCTACGCGGATTCAACCTGTTGCAGACGCCGGTTTTCTATGACGGCATTCCAATTTATGTGCCTTACGACGGAAATGTAGATATCAACCGTTTCACAACTTACGATTTGTCGCATATCTCCGTTTCCAAGGCCCAAACTTCTGTCTTGTATGGTCCCAATACGATGGGCGGCGCTATAAACCTTGTGTCGCGAAAACCGGTGAAACCGCTGGAGGTATGGGGGTTGTCGGGCTTGAGAATGAGCGCCGACGGGTTCAATGGCTACAATACGTCCGTGAGCGTCGGGTCGAAAAAGGAGAAATTCTATTTACTCGGTAGCGTTTCGTTTCTTAAGAATAATTTCAATTCCCTATCGGGAAAGTTTGTGCCGGGTACGAACGAAGACGGAGGCCGGCGCGAAAACTCCGAGACCGGCGATTTTAAATTTAGCGCGAAGGCAGGATATACGCCTAACGAAACGGACGAATATTCACTGAACTTCATTATTCAGAATGCGGAAAAAGGCATCCCTCCGGGAATAGAAGGCAATCAATTCCGAAGTTATCCCGATTACGACAAGAAGAGTTTGTATTACCGTTCGAAAATGTATTTGGGCGTGAAAACGACAATGAACGTGACCGCTTTCTACGACAATTATTATAATGTCATGAGTCAATTTGACGACGATACATATACGACGCAGAACCGGAATAACGCCTTCAATAGCATTTACGACGACTATTCGGCGGGCGGGTCCATCAATTTTGCTTCTCAAATCATTACGAACAACTTATTGAAACTTTCTTTGTATGAGAAATATGATTCACACAAAGAGCATAACGCGACCATTCCCGCTAACGATGCAATCGGGCAGAGTGAAAAACAGGGCGAACCGGTGCAGGAGTACAGGGATAATACATTTTCGGCAGGCTTGGAGGATGTGTTTTCCGTCAATGATTATATAGATGTGGTTATGGGATTGAATTACAGTTATCGTAGTAATATTCAGGCGCAGGAATACGGGACGCACTACGAAACGGGTGAACGAAATGTCCTGTTCGATTTCCCTGTGGGGGCGGACAACGCTTTCAATTACCAGTTAGCTGCGATAGTGAAGCCTGCAGTAGGACACGAAATAGCTCTGTCCGCCTCGCGTAAATCGCGTTTCGCCTCGCAGAAAGATCGTTATTCGAGTCGTTTCGGATCGGTAAGGCCGAATCCCGATTTGGAATCGGAGTTCAGTTGGATATTCGATCTCACATACAAGGGTGAAATCAACCCTATCTTACAGTACGAAATATCCATATTCCGTAATAATATTGACAATGCCATTTATCAGGTGACGATTCCAGGCGAGTTTCAGGCGGACGGAGTGACGCCGTTATATCAGAACCGGAATGTAGGAGAATCGTATGCCAAAGGCTATGAAGTATCTATTGGCTTGAATCCTGTCAAGGAAATAATTGTCGGCGGAAGTTATAGTTATATTTACAGGGAAAATAAGGAAGATAAAGACTTGAAATTTACGGATGTGCCGGCTCATAAAGGCATTGTTTACGGGAAATTCAGCCTGTCGTCCCTGCCTTTCGTTTGGTTACATGTTGATTTTGAGGCGAATAGCAAACGGTATTATACCAGCGACGGCCAGACGTTACCCGGATACGGTATTCTCAATGCCAAAATTTTTGCTAAAATATGGAAAGGCTTCAGTCTGGAAGCGGGAGCGAAAAATTTGGGCGATAAGAATTATTGCCTCTCATTCAATTATCCGAGAGAGGGAAGGACTTACTTTTCATCGTTGCTGTATGATTTCTAATCGTTTGATATATAATTTGTTCATGCTTGCCGGAACGCTGGTCGTCCTGGCCGGATGTCAGCCTAAGAACCGCATTGTGCGGGGCGAATATCGAACGATCGTCGATATGGCGGGACGGACGCTGGAAATACCGTCTGAAATCGACGCCATTTTTTCCGGACGCCATCCTATCCATGCCTTGTATGCCTTCGATACGATAATTACGGTAAATAATGTGTTTCGTTATACGGAAACCGAAAAAAAATACCTGAAACGGTCGTTTTACGAAGGTAAACCTTATGCGTTGGAAGATGCAAGCGAGGAAATCATCCGCCTGGCGCCGGATATTGTTCTGTTTTCCGACTTCCTTACACCTGATAATATTGAACGCGCCGATGAATTGCAGAAGAAAGTGCAGATACCGGTCGTGTTAATGGACAACGATATCCTGAATTATAAACAAACGCTGGCTTTCCTTGGCGGTTTACTGCATAAAGAAGAGAAAGCGGCGGAGTTGATTAATTTTGTCGAAACATACGTCGACCCAATCCCGGAAAAAGCAAGGAACATCCCCGACGGAAAAAAGAAACGGATTTATTATGCCGAAGGCATGAAGGGGCTGAATACCGATCCGTCAGGTTCGATGCACAGTCTGATGATTGATCTTGCAGGTGGCGTCAATGTGGCGCAGACGGATCTCCTGCCGGGTAAAGGTATGACGGGTGTGTCGCTCGAACAAATCTACCGTTGGAATCCGGATCTGATTTTGGTATGGTCGGGTAACTTTGACGGTATGGATTCGTACCGTGAGATTCGAACTTCTCCGCCCTGGCGCCATCTCGAAGCGGTGAAAAAGAACGCCGTATATCAGGTTCCATGGAGGCCTTTCGGATGGATAGACCGCCCGCCCGGAATGAATCGTCTGATAGGTATCGTCTGGTTGGCAAACCTGCTTTATCCCGATGTATTTCAAAATGATATGAATGTCGTTACAAAGGAGTTTTTTCGAAAATTCTATCATTACGATATGACGGACGGAGAGGTGCAGGAGATTCTGGATACGCAACCCAACATATGAACAAAAAGATGAAATTAGAAATTCAAAATGCCACATTGGGCTATCATAACAATGCTGTGTTGCATAACGTCAATATGGAACTGACTGCGGGCAAGACTACCTGTCTTATTGGGAGGAATGGCGCCGGGAAGACAACACTGTTTAAGTCATTGCTGGGTATTCTGCCGGTTTTACAGGGTGAGATCCTGCTCGACGGGAAGAATATCAGGCGGTGGAATTGCCGCGATTATGCGCGAATCATCGCATATGTCCCGCAAGCGCGGACATTGCCGTTTCCGTTTACCGCTTTTGAGGTGGCGTTGTTTGGGCGGACGGCCCATTTGTCGCGTTTCGCCTCGCCCGGAAAGCATGACCGGCGGATTGCAGAGGAATGTTTGGAGAAATTGCAAATCGGCCATTTGCGAAACCGGATTTTTACGCAATTGAGCGGCGGTGAACAGCAGATGGTAATCGTTGCGCGAGCATTGGCGCAACAGCCGTTGTTCCTCGTAATGGACGAACCGGCGTCGAGCCTCGATTTCGGAAATCAGATAAGAGTAATTGCGCAGGTGAACCGTCTGAAAAACGATTCGCTTGGCATCCTGATGGCCACTCATTCGCCCGACCATGCGTTTCTGTGTAAAGCCGATGTTTTGGTCGTTCATCGTGGGAAATTATGGAAATCGGGGGACTGCGACCGGATTATCACCGAAAAAGTGTTGAGGGAGGTTTATGATGCCGACGTATGTGTTTGTTCGGTAAAAGGCAAATCGAACGAAACATTCAGAACGTGCGTTCCGGTAATGGGTTAAAAATATCCTAAGAAATTTATAGGGGAAAGATATGAAATACGATATTCGTCAACTGTTCGTTATGCTGATTTTGTTATTTGTATTGGCGATCATTATTATTGTGTCGTTTACCGTAGGGCGTTATTTCATTCCGGTGGACGATTTGCTGCGTTATCTGTTTGGCGAGGGATATACCGACGAGAATCTGCCTGTGCTGATTATGAATATTCGGCTACCCCGTATCCTGATAGCTGTGCTGGCAGGCGGGGCGTTGTCGGTTTCGGGCGTTGTTTATCAGGGGTTGTTCCGCAACCCAATGGTCAGCCCCGACATACTGGGCGTTAGCGCCGGTGCTGGATTGGGCGCGGCAGTAGCGATACTTCTTTCAACAGGACTTGTCGTTGTGCAGGTCTCAGCATTTGCAGCCGGTCTGCTTGCCGTATTTATGTCATTGTCGGTCAGTCGGTTGCTGGGGTTGAATCATGACCGTATATTAATGCTGGTATTGTCAGGCATGATTGTCGGCGCACTGTTCAATGCCTCTATTATGTTGATGAAATATATGGCCGACAGCGAATCGAAGTTGCCAGAAATCACCTTCTGGCTGATGGGTAGCTTCACTAATGTAACTATGCACGAAATTAAATATATCCTGCCCATTGTGTTGTTATCCCTGATCCCTTTGTTGCTTAACGCATGGAAACTGAACATCCTTTCGTTTGGCGACGAAGAAGCCCGGACGCTGGGCATTGATACGCTACGATTGCGTTTCATAAGTATTATTTGTGCTTCGTTGCTGACGGCGTCGGTTGTATCCGTTACCGGTATCATCGGCTGGGTAGGATTAATTATCCCACATTTTGCACGTTTCATTGTGGGACCTGATCATCGATTACTAATACCTGCATCGTTTTTGACAGGCGCATCGTTGCTGTTGCTGGTAGATGACCTTTCGCGTTCTGTGTCTTCACTCGAAATCCCTCTTGGCGTCATTACTTCGCTTATCGGAGCGCCGCTATTTTTCATAGTGTTGCGAATGACGCGGAAAAAGGTATGGTGAACGAACGTGCGCCGTCCGACAAGAAATTCGAATTGATCGAACGTAATGATGCGGTCGGATTACAGATAACGACGTCGTTTCCCTGCAAGAAAAAGATCTATGCATGGGCAAGTAAGTTGAATTAGTAAATATTTGTTCTATATAAATAAGGAGAATATGTTCAAGATACGTGTAATGTCGAAAATTTCATGTACATTTACAACCTGAAAAATAATTTAGAACAGATATGAATACCATAAAAGATCTTTTCCTTTGCGGCTTTTCCACTAAGGATGCTCAGAGGCTGGGATACGATTTTTACTCTAAAATAGTTTATCCCGACGATTTATCTTTGTGGATGGATATGCGTAAGGCTGTTTTGCAGTATCTTGAAGATTTTAAAGAAAAACAGGATGAAATCTAAGAAGATATGAATAGAATGATTAACATCCTGATTATTTCGTCTCTATCTTTTGGATGCATGACTGAAAAACCTGTCAAAGTTGAACAGGGTAATAATGTCATATCATTGGATGACGCTTTTAAAAACAGTAGAGATGTGCATTTGTCCGAAATCGCTGATAGTGTGACATTTTTATCTCTTGAAACCACGAATCACAATCTACTTCGAAATCCTAAATTTATATTTTCGTCCCATTATATTTTTGCTTATTCGACTATTTTTGATTGGACGGGCAAATATCGTGGTACAATCGGTAAAAAAGGTAATGGCCCGTACGAAGAACCGGAAGGGGCGGTGAGGATATTGTTCAAAGATAACCATTTTTACTCAAAAGGGACAAAATTTATCGAATACGATATGAATGGCATGCCCACAGGAAAAGTCAAAAGACTATATGACGGACGAAAATTTAATACCAATGATATCTTGCGTGCCGGCATCGAATTTTTTGTTGTGGGGAAATATCTTGCCGCTTATGACTATCCGGCCACAATTTATTTTTTTGACGATGATTTTGAAACGGTTGCCTCCAGACGTGTCATCGGATCGGATACCGTTCGCCCTAACTGGAATTACATTGGTAAAAATTTTATCACATATTACAAGGATACCACCCTTTTTTATAATTTCATCAACGATACGATCTTCTCTGTTACGGAAGAAGGATTGGAGCCGCGATGGATTGTAAATTTCGATAACGAACAGCGACTTTCTGCTGATGTCATATTAAGATATCCCGATATGTTCATTGATATGGAAAGAACCATACTCGGTGGTAACTCCCTTGAAAAAACGGAGATAGTACGGTTTATGGATAATAAACATATCATCGGAGGCGCTTTCGAAACCGACCGGTATATATTTTTTCTTATGAAAGAAATGATTCCTTTGGCGGTACCTAGAAAAAAAGAAAATCCGGCACCATATGTCATGCTTTTTGACAAAGTAAAAAAGGAGACGGTTCGGGTGAAAGGTAATGGCTTTATTGATGATATACTGGAAATGAACCGTTTTTTTCCAAATAGTGGAGTATATGACGAAAAATTAATTGCATCAATTTGGCCGTATGAAATACTTGACTATATTGATGAATGTCGAGAAGAAGGACGCAAAATAAATCCCCGTTTATTTGCATTTTCAAAAACAATTAAACCGGATGATAATCCGGTATTGATTTTTGTCCACTTGAAACGATCACAGAGATGAATTGTATTGTAGAATATCGGAGTCATCCAATAAGTTAAAATTCAGTTACAGTATAACTACAAATGCCGTTCTATTGAATAAATACCAGGAATATCCGGTGGAAAATGATTTTAAAGTTCTATTTAGTCTGTTATGAAATAGCGATCGGTCGTTCTAATCTTTGTCATATAAAACAGTATTAGGTATTAATTAAATTTGTATAATACGCGCGCAAGCGCTACTTTTGCCGTATGAAATATAAAGAATGGCAAAAACGACCAGCCCGACTTTTTTCGATGACGGGCAATACAATCGGAAACATTGAGGCATTGTATCCTTATTTTGAGGATGCCCATAAAGCATATCATAGCCAATACAGGATGACAGGACAGCGAAGAAGCGGACAACGGATATATGTCATGTATTACAATACACCGCTTGCCGACATTCGAGAACGCCTTGCGTTCATTCTGTGTTATTTGAATGTCAAGTTTGTCTTTCACACTTGTGCTGCTTTGCACAATTTTAGAATCAAAATCAATCCATTCCATTGTGAATTTATTAACATAATCTCTAATAAAATAAAGCGTCAATGAAAAAAGTAAATACCATTTTTGTCATGATCCTGTTCGTAATGGCAGGATGTGGAGGATGCAAACCATCCGGTACGCATAGCGACGATTTCATTACAGTCGATGTTACGGCAAGCTACCCTAAGAAGGAACTGGTTCTTCAGGACTTTATGGATGTGGAATATATTCCACTGGAAACTACGGATGAATTTCTTTGCCAGGGTCTTGTGCAGGATATAGGTAAGGATATCATTGTAGCAAGAAACCGTGTTCAGGATGGGAATATTTTTATCTTTGACAGAAAGGGTAAAGCCATAAAAAAAATAAATCGAAGAGGACAAGGTTCTGAGGAATATGCGAATATTACAGGGATTGCCCTTGATGAAGATAACGGCGAAATATTTGTCAGTGACGGTTATGCAAAAAAAATAGCAGTATATGATACGGACGGAAATTTTAAACGAAGTTTTAAACACAAAGAGGGAGCCTGGTATACAACTGTATACAATTTCGACCGGGAAAACCTGATTTGTCATGATAATTCAACCCAGAACAAAGGACAGTCATTTATAGTTATATCGAAACAGGACGGAAGCATAACTAAAGACATCCAAATTCCGTTTGAAGAGAAGAAACTTCCATGGTTGATCGCAAAAGCAAACGGCATGACTTATGCTTTAGCTCCCTCATGCAACAATCCCATAGTTCCTTACCTTGACGGCTGGATACTGGTGGAGCCTTCTGCCGATACGCTGTATCGCTATTTTCCCGACCACACGATGATGCCGTTTATCGTGAAAACTCCGCCGGTCCGGTCTTTGGACCCGGAAATTTGGCTTTTTATAGGAACTATTGTCACCGATCGTTATTGTTTCATGGCAGCGGTAAAAAAAGAAGGAGATGCGATCAAACAAACCGGACTTCCAACAACCAATCTGATGTACGACAAGCAGGAAAAGGCCATATTTAAATATGCCGTATACAATGACGATTATTCAACGAAGGAATATACGCACATGATATTTCAGCCTGTAAATAACGAAATCGCAACTTGGTCTTTAGAAGCTCATCAACTTATTGAATCTTACGGGAAAGGGGAATTAAAAGGCAAATTGAAAGAAATTGCTGCGGAACTGGATGAAGATTCCAATCCGGTGATTATGTTGATAAAGTTAAGAAATAAAAATAGCCAAGAAAACATGGTACAGGATCAATCATTTATCACGGTATTGAACGTAACAAATTTGTATATAAACGACCGTAATAATGGAATAAAAGTTGATGCTACGCTGGAGACTATTGATGTAAGTGTGACTGATTCGGAAATGCATGGAAGACCTCTTTTGTATAACTCAACTTTGGGTTATAAATGTCAAAATTTTTCCGGCACAGATTGTGGCGCCGTATGTCAATGAAATCGTATATGGTATCAAAATAATTAAGTGGATTATATTTAGCTATGAAAAGATTCATACTATTGTCTTTTATATTTATGCTTTCACGCACTAACGGTAGTGACAAAGACAAAAATGCAACGCGTACGGTAGCGGTTAATGTGAGAACGGATCCAAGTATCCGGTTTTCCTCTGTATTTACCAATGTAAAATATACTTTGCTATGT
>JAIRMH010000140.1 GCA_031258835.1 Tannerella sp. | reverse complement strand
GTATCGTATCATCAAAATGGCAATCATTCTACTGTTAGGATAAACAGTACATAGTATGAATCTAAATGGAGATCAAATGCATTGGTAAAACATCACCCGAATAATGTTCCGACAATAATAATACGCACACGCTTACTAAAATGAATGTGTAGTTAATAGATAGTTTTGTTACAGATGGCCGTATGTTGCGCCGTTTGATATGAAAAAGACAGGACGGCTATCTCTTTGCAAAAACAATACGAATGCTTTTTCCCGACTATAGCCGTTCCTGACAATATGATTTAAACTTATTCTTTTCGTCTTTCAGCGGCGGCGTTTCGCTTTGCTTTCCTTAGCCGGAGGTATAGATACGATCCGAAAATCAGGAAAAGGGCAGCGATGTGTACGTAGCGCCGTGTCTGCATACCGACGTTTATGTCCGCGAAGCCCTTACTTGGTTGACGTCCGCCCCGTCCTGCCGGTCTTGCCACTTCGGTCTGGTTTACGTTGCCGGACGACGGCTGTACTGTATTTCTATCGTCGCGTGCTCCTCTTCCCGTGCGTCCCTGCAATTCCTGATTTTCATGATTATTGCGGTTCTGTGCAGCGGCCTCTGCTGTTGTTGCGGTTACTTCAACTGCACGTCCCGACGTTGCTCCTCCTCTGGGATTCAACATACCTCCAACCTGTATACATAAGGCGTGGATAAACAGCATGGCATACAAAACGTAAGACCAGCGCTGCAACTTCTTCCACCGGACGCTTTCCATGCGCTTGCGTACGAAATCGAAAGACGTAACCCACAGCAGAATGAACAGCGCCAGCATCAGGACGCCCAGCACAAAACTGAAATTCGATATCCCTGCACCCAATACGTTTACAGCCGTCTCTCTCGCCTCACCGTCAATGAAAAAATTAAGGGCGCGCGGAACGCTCGTCACCCGGATCAGGGAATGTGTCAATATCGGGAAACCCGACAGGATGGACAACTCTTTGCGTATGCTGAGAAGTTTTTTTACGTGAGGATTTTTGGGATTTAAAGCGCCCATGTACATGATGATGATCAGCAGGGGAAAGCCCAGCGTACCGGCGTGCACATAATCTCTCAGGACGCCGCCCAAAAACGGAATCCGGTTGAAATTAAACATTTCTATCCCACACCACCTGCCGATAAGCGGAATGGCAACCATGGCAAAGGGGATAGCAAATACAATGTAATATACCGTCGCATGTCGTTTGATTGATTTCGATAATAAAATCGACAGCCATGTCAAAACGCCCAGCGCCGTGAGTAATGGCGCGAGCGTATACAGGAATTGAACAAAATCTATTAATAACTTAATCATGACGTTTGTATTATTGTTCTGAAATTAATAATGTTCCTACAGCGCTAATACTGTTACAGGTAACGACTGCGCCTTTTGTGGCTGTCGCCGTCACGGGATTAATGGCGTAAATGGCCGGCTGATTCCCGTCGGTCGTAACCACGGACATATAGATAATGCCGTCGCTTACTGCCGTCTTTTTGCCAAAACTACCGATGACTTCCACTTCGGGCAAGCCCGTCACCCATCGGAACGATTTGTCGGCTGCGTTGAAAATGGCCAGTTTATAGGCAACCGGGGCGGATGACGTTGCAACAGGCGCGCCGGGCGCCGTGTACATTTGCAGCAGGAAATAGTCTTCCGTGACATAATAGGGTTTGCACAAGTGCCGTCCTTCGGCCGCGGCTTCGATATTGAAAAAGAAATTGGGATCGAAAGTTTCCGTTCCGGCGTTGATACGCAGTACACCCGAAGGCTTGGTCGTCGCACTTTCATAGGCAGATGAAAACACGTAGAGATTCTGCCGGTCGTCCACGGCGATGTTGGTGTAGTATTGCGAGCGGAAACGGGTAGTGGCGTAGCTGAGGCGATCGTCGGTGATGATACGAGGATTGGCGAAGTCAATATTGTCGAAGACTGCAATCCAGACATTGTCGGGATAAGCTGTTCCGTTATGTGCTTCCGTGCCTGTCTGCGCTGCTCCGTAGTTGCTGACACCAATCGGACAGACGGCCGTGAAAAGCTTTCCGTTCACATCCGCGATGCCGGAGAAAGTGACGTATTCGCCGTTGCCGAGGAAGTTTTCGGTAATGATGGTTTTCGTGGCCAATGTCTGCGCTTCGGCATCGATATAGGTGAATGTAACGCCTTGAGCCGCGTTTTCGGCAGCGTCTTTCGTATCGGTAGCGACTGCGGCTGCCATTACCACGTATTTGCCGTAAGAACCGTGCGTGGTAAAACGGCTTCTGACTTCGTTGGCGATACTCCGTTCTTCAATTATCCCGTCGGCATTCAGCACATACGATGAAGTCAGCCCTGCATTCCCCTGATTGTATACCAGGCGGTAAAGATACTTGTTACTGTTAAATTCCCATTCGGTACCGTTGTCGGTTTCCAGCCCGGAATTGACGATTGTCATTTCGCCCGACGTCAGGTCTTCTGTTTTAAGCAGGTAAGAGGCTTCGCCACTTGTTGCTACTATTACGAAAGAACTTTTCGGTTCTTCGACGACAGGCTCCTCGTCACTGCTGTTGTCTTTGCTACATGAGGATACAAAAATGGCTGTTGCCATTACTAAATTGAATAAAAATTTCTTGTTCATTGTGATAAAAATTTATTTATTTATTATTGCTTACTAAAAAAATATCGCAACTTTATATAAAACGCCCTGCCGGGTTTCTGCAAACTGAAATTATCGTACAGTTTGGCGTCGGTCAGGTTCTTACATTCGAGGGCGATATTGTAGCGTCCGTCGGCAATAATATAAGTTGCGCTTATATCGTGCGAAAACTGTGAAGGGACTGCTTTTTTGCCGGAAGCGCCGTGCTGTTCGGAATAAAGCGAAAATTCGTGTACATAATTTGCCGTGTAATCGATATTCAGATGATTCCTTTTCCGGAGAAAATCTTGCAGTTTCACTTCTACGTCGCCATTGGCAAAAAAGTAGGGAATATTCGGTATCCGGGTTTTGTAGGTGGTACTTGATGCCGAACTCATTGTCTGTTTTTCGTTGTCGCGAATATTCTGATACGTAACGTTCAGACCTGTCGAAATAAGGTTTGCATACGCGTAGCGCAATTCGCCGTTGACGCCTGTGTTGCGAACATAGCCGTGATTGATGTGCGTGGCGAAATACTTGTTTGAAACGCTTTCCGTCACGCGGCGGATATAGTCTTTTGTGTTGCGAAGGATAAAACCCACGTCTGCATAAACGAAATGTTTGCGGTCAAATTCCTTGTTGAGCGACAGGTTAAGGTTATAGTTGTCGCTGTTTTCCGCTTTCAGTCCGGCGGATCCGTGTTCGAGGTCTTCGTCGCCGAACAGTTCGCTGTCGGTCGGCAGGCGATAGGCTTTTTCGTACGACAGTTTTACCTGCAAATCTTTCAGGAGAAAGACAGTTCCGGCAATTCCGTAACCCGTGGCCGAAAACGATTCGTCGGCAAGCAGATAACCGCGTCCGTCATCGGTTGCCTTGGGACCCTTGCTTTGTTGAAGATAATGTTTTCCGAATGCCGAAACGTTCCATTTATTATCGTAATTGAACTTGTACGAAATGCCGGTGACATTCTTCCGCGACACTTTCGGCATGGTGTCTGTAGCGACAAGCGTGGCGTCCGATGCCGTTGCGCGGGTATTGCGGTCGAAAGAGGTCAATACATTGTTCAGCATCAACGACTGGCGGTCGCTGATGCGATAAGTGGCGTTGAACGTCGTATTCCAGTTTTTGTTGTCGTATTCCGAATCCTGATAGTTCTGTTCGCCGAGTTTGCCGTTATTGTATCGCGACTCGCCACGCCAGTTGTATTCGTACCTCGCAGTATCTATATTGTGCGAAATGTTTTTGTTGAGGTTTGCCGTCAGCGTCAGGTCAAGCCCTTTTATGAAAAGGTCGCGTTTAATGTATTGTATTGAGGGCATCACGGTCTGCGTTTTGTTGTGCTTTTGTCCGTAAACGATATCCTGACGAACTCCGTTCTGCGTTTCCTTGTAGCTTTGTCCCAGATTGACATTCAGAACAAGCCTGTCTGCAAATTTTTTATTGACCAGCCCGGCTTTCAGTATGACCGTTTCGTTATGGTAAGTATCATGGAAACGTTTTATCCGTTCAATTTTGTTTACGTCGATTTGCCCCGTTTCAAGGTCTTTGACGGCATTGTCAATCCAAAATGTGTTGTCGGAATAATTCTGATAGGCCGTAAGTTCAAACATCAATCCGTTTTTTGAAGTATGTCCGGCGCTGACCGAAGTCCGGTGCGTGTTGAACGAGCCGAAAGAATAGGATGCGTCAACAAAAGTTCGTCGCCTCTGACTGGTAACGATATTGACCGCCCCGCCGATGGCATCCGAGCCGAAGCCGACCGGTACGACGCCTTTATATATTTCTATCCGTTCGGCAAGATTAACCGGAATATTATTGATTTGAAACGAAGCGCCCATACCTTCCATCGGTATGCCGTCCATAAAGAATTTGACGTGCCTGCCGGTGAATCCGTTGAGCGAAAACTGCGTCGTAGAGCCTAATCCGCCTGATTCGCGAATCTTCACGCCCGACACCTTTTCCATGGCATGAGCAAGATCGAGCGTAGTATTTTGCAGACTTTTGGCGTCGATGGCAATCACATTGTAAGCCGATTCCCTGACTGTTTGCACTTTTGATTTGGCTTCGACGACGACTTCGTCAAGTTCGGAAGCGGCGTCTTCCATGCAGACGTTTATAGTTACAACTTCATTAGCGTTTCCGGCTTTGGATGGGATTTTAACGTCTTTCCGGACGGTTTCCATACCTACATACGAAAATTCAAGAGTATATATTACACCCTCCATTCTCTTATTGGAAATCTGATATTTGCCGTTATTATTGGTGGCGCTGCCAGTGTTTGTTCCGACGATCCTTACCGTAACGCCCGCAAGAGGTTGCCTGTCGGCACAACCTGTTACCACGCCGTTTATAATCTGGCCTTTTGCCG
>JAIRMH010000249.1 GCA_031258835.1 Tannerella sp. | reverse complement strand
CCTGTAACGGTCAATGGTACATAACCCATGCCTCCGGCGACGGTAAAATGCGCTTCGTCGTTTTCGGCGGCAATCACGATCGGATAATGTTTTTCAACGGTTCCACGTTGGGCGGCTACCGTAATGCGATTGCCTGTTGCCTCGCGGTGGGTCATGCGCCAATTGCCTCCGTTGCCGGTTACCGGATGACGGAATACTTTTAACCCTCCCTCTGCCGGTACAGCCTGATATGCCGCCGGCACGGAAAACCGGACAACAAAGGCGTCGCGTCCGTCGCGGGGACTATTGGCGGCGAGCGACATGCGCAAAAGCAGCGATAGACGATCCGGCCATGCGACGATGTCCAGGCCGCTTTGCAAAAGTTCGTAACCGAAAAGACCCGGAAGATTATTTATGAATCGCTGCTGCAGAAACCGCCCTGTATGAATTAGCTGGCAATCCTCGAAACCACGGGATGAGGCTTGCGTACAGGGACGAAAAACGCCATATGTTTCAATACCAAAAGACAAATCGGGGATTTCCGTCTCCGGAAATAATTCATTTGTGGATAAACGCAACACCTCTTTTGAATTGTCCATTATTCGTATATTTCCGGCAGATCGATCAACGTTCTTTCAAACATTTTCTGTCCACCTTTTTCGTTGGGGTGATGATAAATTTCGCCCCATCCGTTGGTATAATTTTCCCAGTACATCATACTTTGATCAACTTGCCGTCCGTCGCCGTCGAGGGAAGTGGCAAGATCGAAGCGACATCCTTTGACGCCGTATTTCTGGCGCACTTTCTCAATGGTCTGATTTGTACTAACCTGCGTGCCGCTTTCATTACACGGAATGTTGTTCAATATCGGGATGGCACCTTGCGACCGGATATATTCTACCAATGCGCCCAGGTTTGCTTCCGTATTGCCGCCGTTGGTACCGATAGTGATCATCACGTATTTGGATTTGACAAAAGGCAATTCATTTTTGATACGGTCGGTCAGGTCGCCGATATTGCCGCCGCCGCGTCCGCTGGATACCGCCCTGCCCTTTACACGGTTCATTACCCGTTGCGTCCACGATTGCGGATAGGTTGCCGTCGGGAAATAGCCTTCAGGTTCCGAAATGGAATCGCCGTAGATCATCAGCCAAAAATCACATTCCAGCGCCCGTACGGATATTTGTCTTACCAGCATGCAGGTTCCGCTTTGTAAACCGAAGCAATAGTAGTCATGCTGTCCCCCCACGTAAAAACCTGGCTGAACCGCACCTTTCCCGACGCCGCCCACACCATCGTGGGTAGCCGACAATTCGTCAGACTGGCCGGTCGTCAAATCCGTAATGCGAATTTTATGTTGTTGGTAACTGCGATGTATCTCAATGACGTATTCGTGTTCCGGCGTCAGGAAATCAACGGTTTTTGCCGGGGTGGAGGGGCGAGTGGCGATCGCTATTTTCTTGCCGGGAACATCCACGTATGCTTCAAAGTCGCCGTCATTATTCGTTCGGAAGATGGCTTTTGCATCGGCGGAAAACCTTACGCGGTATCGTACTTGCCGTTGGCCGAGCGCATAGAATTTATCCAGCCGGACAAGAGCAGTATTTGTCGTAATGTTAAGCCCTTGCGCAACATACTGTCCAATGCCGCCGACCGACAGTTCCGGGTAAGATGCCATATCTGTCAATGTTCTATGGTACAGGACGACGGTCGGCGAACCGGCCCCTCCGGAAACCGTCGCCTTGATCCGCTTCTTAACGTCGCCATCAGGAGTAGCGACTACGATATTGGTCACTCCGGCGTCATGCCCGCTGATCACGCCTTCGGCGCTCGCCGAAGCTATCAATTCGTTCTCGGACGACCACACAAACGTTGTTGCATCGGCATCGGCCGGAATGGGCGTCGCTACTACCGTTGCCGTTTCCCCGACGCTTAGCGATACTTCGCCAACGCTAAGATTGATGCTTACTATAGGAACAGATTTTTTGCCGACGGTCACCGGTATCCTGACCTTGACGCTACCGTCCATGTTGCCCACACACACGTTCGTCGATCCTTCGGCGACGGCGGCGACCAGCCCGTTGCCGGTCGCCGTTGCTACTGTCGCATCGTCCGTCGTCCATACAAAATCCGCGCTTGCCTCGTCCGGCACAGGCGTTGCCATAAGCTGCACACTCTCGCCGACCATCATGACCAGCGACGCCCTGTCCACCCGGATATCGGTCAGAGATTCGGTATTATCGCGGCTACAACCGGTTAATATAACAACCAAACAGGTTATCAATATTTTCATTCGATTCATTTTTCATAATTTTATCATTATGATTTATTCCTGCGGATTTGTCAGTACAATTTTTCCAGCGAAAAGGAAGATATCTGAACATCGCTGTTCGGATAGATGTTTGCCACGACACCCAGCGAAACGGTTGTGACAGGATCCGTCAGGGTAAAAATGCAATCGACATCGGAATCGGATGTCCAGGATCCCCTGACATCCATAGTCAGCACGTTGCCGTCGAACGTCAGCGCTTCCGTATCCGGTAACACGGCGCCTTTGGTGGCAGTCACATATATGATATCCTCGTCATGACCTCCTATCCAATCGATATGGACACGGAAATGGTAAGTTCCCGCTGGCAGGGAAAGCGTCTGGTAAATCTTTCCGTTCAATAAGGGAACATCACCGTTCAGTCCCCATCCGCTCATCAGCACCATTTTTCCATTGTAACTATCTACGGTGAGATAACCCGTGGACGGGCTGTGCGTCCATCCCGCCGCGGTACCGAAGCGTCCCCATTCCCAATACCCTTCGTCAGTAATGGCAAAGGGCGCCGTAGTATTGACAAGTTCTCCGGGATATCTTCTGGAAACCGTCACCGGTATTTCTTTCCGTATATCGCCCGCTGGAGTAGCGACTGTCACGCGGGTCTCTCCGATGCTATGCCCGCTGATCACGCCTTCGGCGCTCACCGAAGCAACCAATTCGTTTTCGGACGACCATACAAATGTTGTAGCATCGGCATCGGTCGGAACGGGCGTCGCTATTACCGTTACCGTTTCCCCGACGATTAGCGATACTTCGTCGACGCTAAGGCGGATGTCTTCTATGGGGATAGATTTTTTTGCGACCGTCACCGGTATTTCTTTCCTGATGTCGCCCGCAGGAGTAGCGACTGTTACGCGGGTCGCTCCGGCGCTATGCCCGCTGATCACGCCTTCGGCGCTCACCGAAGCAATCGATTCGTTTTCGGACGACCATACAAACGTTGTCGCATCGGCATTGGCCGGAACGGGCGTTGCTATTACCGTTACCGTTTCCCCGACGATTAGCGATACTTCGTCGACGCTAAGGCGGATGTCTTCTATGGGGATAGATTTTTTTGCGACCGTCACCGGTATCCCGACCTTAACGCTGCCGTCCCTGTTGCTTACATACACATTCGTCGATCCTTCAGCGACAGCGAAGACCAGCCCACTGCCGGTCACCGTTGCCACTGTCGCATCGTCCGTCGTCCATACAAAATCCGCGCCGGCTTCGTCCGGTACGGGCGTTGCCGTAAGTTGCACACTCTCGCCGACAATCATAGTCAGCGACGCCCTGTCCACTCGGATATCGGTCAGGGATTCGGTATTATCGCGGCTGCAACTTATTAAAAAAACAACCAAAAAGGTTATCCACATTTTCATTCGATTCATTTTTTTTATAATTTTCATTGTTTTATAATTTTATAATTGCTTGTAATTTTATCATCAGGATTTATTCCTGCGGATTTGTCAGTACAATTTTTCCAGAGAAAAGGAAGAGATCAGTACATCGCTGTTCGGATAGATGTTTGCCACAATACCCAGCGAAACGGTTGTGAAAGGATCCGTCAGGGTAAAAATGCAATCGACATCGGAAGCGGACGTCCAGGGTCCTCTGACATCCATCGCCAGCACGTTGCTGTCGAACGTCAGCGCTTCCGTATCCGGCAATACGGCGCCTTTGGCGGCAGCCGCATATACGACATTACCGTCCGTACCTGCTATCCAATCGATATGGACACGGAAGCGGTAAGTTCCCGCCGGCAGGGAAAGCGTCTGGTAAATCTTTCCGTTCAATAAGGGAACATCGCCGTTCAGTCCCCATCCGCACATCAACACCATTTTGTTTCCGGATTCGCCATCTACGGTGATATAGCCCGTGGATGGGCTGTGCGTCCATCCCGCCGCGGTACCGAAGCGTCCCCATTCCCAATATCCGTTGTCGGTAACGGCAAAGGGCGCCGTAGCATTGACGAGTTCTATAGAAGGAATACTTTGGGATATTGTCGTTACTGTCGTTACCGGCGCAGCAAAAGTATCAATGGCCGTTTCTGCCGGCAGATACAGGGTTTGGTAGGAAAAATGTGGATTTTCGGCATCATAATCTGCAAAATCGTCGATGACGGTTGTGTTTTCATCGGCAGGTATCCACAGCGTTTTCACCGTGTTGCCGGTGGATTTATAGGTCGATTTAACTCCTGTCTCTCCATCGAATGCGTTATACCACCGGATGGTCAGCCGGTTGTTTTCCAGTGTTATTTTTTCAATTCCCCTGTTAAGCAACAGGCTTTCATAGAGACTTCCGTAAACAGTTTCTTCCGTTTCTACCGGAATAGATACGTTGCCCTGCCTGTCATAGGCCAGAATTTTGAACTTATAGTTGGTTTCTTCCAGTCCTTCAATCATAAGGTGCATAGTATCTATACTGTATGTCTCCGAATGAACCGCCGTAACGAAGATGCTGTCGGTGACGCCGGCCTCGCTGTAATACACCGCATAAATCATTACTTTCGGATCAATGGTGATCCATTCCAGCAAGATTCTGTTCCGTCCCGGCCGGGTTTTCAGCGAATCTGCTTTCTGCGGATACACTATTTCCCCTCCTTCGAGATACTTTTTATAATCGTCGAGACCGGTACAACTTGCGACGGCTATGCTAAGCGCTGCCAGCGCCAGCCATTGGACGCCCGGTCGTAAAAAGGTCTTTACCGATATATTCTTCATGTTTTTCATTTTCAATTGTTTTACAGATTTATCATTCATTCACTTCCACTCCCCAAAGCGTAATTTCCATCATGTGGAACTGCCCCACGTTTTGTGGCGGTTCATATACGTTCAGCCGAATATACCTTGAAGGTTCGATGCCTTTCGGGAAACTGAATTCAAAGCCCTCTCTTCCGGCCTGCAGGTCTTCTTCGGTGTATTCGCCGTCAGGCAATCCGGACGGTTTTTCCGTTTGCACCGTCATCAGGAGCGTCCATGAATCCCACGAACCATCGGATGCCGGCCGGTTGCTCCCCCAAATTTCCAGCTTATTCGGACATCTTAAATTAAAATACTGTTCATTTTCCCTGTTCCAGAATTTGAATCGACTAAACAGATACTTTTTCCCCAGATCAATGGTCACGCTCTGTGGCCATTGATACGGCGTAGCTTTGTTTTCCGTATGAAAACCGTTTCCTTCGGCGATACTGCCGTCCCAGAGCAAGGGCAACGTCCAGCCCCATGCGCTGGGTTCGTCGCCGGGCAGCGTATATTCGCGAAACAGATCTTTATCCAGTTCCTCTTCGTACAGGGGCGTCAATATCTGCGTGAGCGTGTCGGAAACATTGTACCACCGGTCGCGTACGACTACCCCGAAGGTAGTGGCAACGGTATCCACCCCCCGCTGCGAGACATAACCCGTTTTACGGTTGGTGTAGAGGGTTTCGCCTTCCGTCCAGAAGCCCGTGGAATCAATATAGGCGATGTTAATAGCCAGTTCTACCAAGTCGGCATTGAAAAAAGAAACGGTAGCTCCCCCGAAATCGGCAAACATCTCCAGTGTTTTGAACACTTCCAGGTAATAGGGGTTTTTTGGTCTCACTTCCTGTCTCACCGGTTCGGAACAAACCTCATTCCGGCTGACGGAATACAGGTTCGCCATATAAACGGAGGTATCGGCAAATCCTTCCATGATTAGTTGATTAAGGTAGGCGGAGGCCTTTACTTCGCGCACTTGTCCGTTTTTCATTACACATTCCGCCTTGGCATACAAAAAATTCGGATCATCGGGCAGATCGTAGGCCAGTTTGACCGCGCCGGGCAAGCCTTCCCAACGGACATTTTTTATCTGCTCCGGCACCGCAGGATCGTCGCCTAACGGTTTCCGTTCTTCATCGCTACAGGATCCGCTCCAAAAGATAACCGACGCCAGTCCAGACAGGCAGGTTATCCGTATCAACAGTACTATTTTCGCTTTCATGTCTATTTTTATTTTAATATACTTAAATTCGTCGTTTTACCAGTCCGGATTTTGCACTAAATTCGGATTAACGTTCAAATTCGCTTCACGGATGGGAAACAGGTAATCTTTTGTGGTGAATTTTTGCACAAAGAGCGTTCTGAGGCGATAATATCCGCCTGCGTCTTCCTGCGTAATATCCCAACCCCGTATGGGCTGGTTGTGCCACATTTCCTTTCCTTTTTTCCATCTGCGAATATCCCAGTAACGATGTCCTTCGTGCGCCAGTTCGATCAGGCGTTCGCGCCGGATGATTTCCCGCAGTTTATCCTTACTGGCGGGGTCCTGCTTGTGGGACGCTACCGCATAACGTTGCCACGAGTATTCTACCTTCTCAAGCCCCGCCCGTTCCCTGACCAGGTCAATCCATTGATAGACTTCCGGCGAAGGGCCGTACGCTTCATTCAACGCTTCCGCCAGCAACAGGTAAAGATCGGCCACACGCATAACAGGCCACGCATATTCCTTGTGAAAAAAATCACCCCTGTCTCTGTCTTCAAATTCGCCCTGATAGTTGATCAGTTTTTTACACATGTAACCGGTAACAGATATGTTTCTTCCCTCGCTTAAATTGGCCGCTTCGCCTTTTCGCGCCCGAATGATCCACTGGTCGTCCTGGTCGTATTTTCCGTTGCCGAACCACAATCCCCTGTCGAAAGCCAGATTAGCATAGAATCGCGGTTCGCGGTCAAAGTGGAGCGACGCCGTTTGTTCGCCTTGCCGGATGTAATAGCGGTCGTTTTCGGTGGCGGTCCGTAACTGGTAACGGGAGGCATATTTCCCGCCCGTCATCCATTCTTCGTCCTGATCGATAGGCACGCCGCGCTCGGTATAGAACATTTCCGCCGTTTTCAGCGACGGGGCTATACTGATCCACCACCCGTAATTGTTGCTATATTTAGCGTCAAGGCACGGTAAGTTAATCCTTTGCAGGTATGATGCCATGGATACCGTTTCCAGCCATATCACTTCCCTGTTCAGGGTAAGGTTTGGTTCGGTGATGGCGCCCCGTATGCTCATCTGTGCGAACAGAGCGCTGTTTACCCTGTCGTTAGAGGCTGGTACGAACTCGTACAGCCGGAAACCGGCCTCGGTCACCGCCGCCACCGCTTCGCGACAGGCTTCTGCAGCTTTTACCCATTTGCCGTCGTCTTTTGTCTGATTGAAAAAAGGTTGTCGAGTTTCCGGATCAACGAAGGCGGCATAGTCCCCGTTCCCGTTGAATAAATCGCTTGCCGCTTCTACCAGTACCTTTGCTTTTATAGACAAGGCAATGGCTTTAGTGATCCTTCCCGTTTCGGTGGCCGGTTTGACCACGGTCAGCGGCAGATCGGCCGCCGCTTCGTCCAGCAGGCGGACGATATAATTGAAACAGGTATCCACCGGCTCTCTTTTTACCTGTATCGCTTCAATAGAGGCGGATGTAGGCAGGTTTTCCCTGACAAGGGGGATCGGGCCGTACATCCGCAACAGCCAGTAATGATAAAAAGCTTTCAGGAATTTGACCTCGGCGATCCACTGTTCTCTTTCGGTAATCGTCCGGTAGTTGTCCAGCATGACGGTTTTGAAACCTTCGGGAGGAACGTCTCCGATGTTTTCCAAAAAAGTATTGCAGGCGCGCAAGGCGACGAACGTGGGCATTCCGCCATTCAATCCATCCCAGTAATTCAAGGCGGGGTCCACCACATTCTGGTTACCCCGCGCAATGTTTTCGAACTGGTAACTGACAAAGCTACCGCTACGAGCAGGATATCTCGTCCAAAACTCGTCGCAGGTCATAAAGGCCGCCTGATCGTATTCTGCCATACGCGGCAGATAGGAATAGCAGGTAAAGAGGTATTTTTCGGCCATGTTGGCATTGACGAAAGCATTATCAATGGTGGCGATATTATCGGGGACAATATCCAGATAATCTTTGCACCCGACAAAAAAGAGCAGTACAACCGGTATCATGACACGTTTTGCCTTTGTACAAACCGTATGGAAATAATGTGATATGTTCATTCTATTCATTTGTTATATTGATTTTGTTGATTAAAATGACAGGGTTAACCCGATATTGTATGATTTTTGAAGAGGATATCCCAAACCGTTACCGCCCATTTCCACATCCCATAATTTAAATCCGCTGAAACAAAATAGATTTACGCCATTGGCATAGATGCGGGAGGTGGTCAATCCGATTTTTTTCATGATTTTTTCAGGCAACGTATAACCTATTTCTACGGATTTCAAGCGCATAAAAGCACCGTTGTGCATGAACCAGGTATGGAGTTTTCCCCACTGCGGATTGCCATCGCCATCGAAGTAGGCGCCCGGCACATTGTTGTTGTTCACATCCGTACTAAGCCTTGGCCACATGGCGTATATGTCGCGGCGGTCTTCCGACCAGTGGTTGTCGGCGTAGGCTTTCAGCAACTGCGTTTCGTTATTGAAAGGCGATGTGGCGTGCGCATTGATCCAGAAACTGGAACGCGCCGAGCCTTGAAAGAAAAAGGAAATGTCGCAGTTGCGGTATCCCGACGAAAGTCCGAAACCGTAAATAATCTCCGGATCCGTGGGATACCCGATAGGTACGGCGTCCGCGTCGGTCACTTTCCCGTCGCGGTTCACATCGCGGTATTTGATGTCGCCGGCATGATATTCGCCGAAAGACTGTACGGGCGAGTTGGACACGTCTTCTTCGTCGATGAAGAGCCGTTCGGCAATCAGTCCCCATTGTTGAGACAGTGAGTATCCGGCATGTTTCCGGTATTCTTCCGGATAATCCGGTTCTTCGTACACTACAAATTCGCTGGTGGCATAAGTGAAATTCATCCTGGCTTTCATCCATAGATTCCGGCCGAAAGCAGTACTGTAATCCATCGAACCGTCCACCCCGCGCGAACGGGCTTTTCCCACGTTGGCTTTTTCCGTAGCCGTCAGGCCCATTGTAGTAGGGATGCTGGCCCTGTCCATCAGGATATTGGTGCGGTATTCGGTGAAATAGTCGGCTTCTAATTTCAGTTGGTTCCACAAGCCGAGTTCGACACCCAGGTTCGTTTTCCGCGCTATTTCCCATCCGATGTCGGGGTTGGCATTCCGTGAAACGGATACGCCGGTACGGAAATATTGCGTTCCTCCCACGCCAAATATCGCGCTGCGATACCAGTCGTCCATGTTTACATTAGACAGGTAATAGAAACGGTCATAGTCGCTGCCGATAGCATCGTTTCCCACCAGTCCGTGTGTTGCCCTCAACTTAAGGTTGGAGATCTTATCCGCTTTCCAGAAGTCTTCATTAGAAATCGTCCATGCAAGTCCTACCGAAGGGAAGAAGCCAAAACGGTGGCTCTCGTGGAAACGTTCGCTGCCGTTGTAGCCGAAATTAAATTCCCCGAAATATTTTCCCTTGTAGGAGTATGTGGCGCGTCCTGACAGTCCGAGGTTCCGGTGCGGGAGCGACAGTTGTATGTCGCCGGCATTCCCGGTCAGGGAATTGCGCATGATGTACACCAGCATCCCGCTCACCTGATGGTTTTCATTAAATGTGCGGTTATAGTTGGCCATCATCTCAATGTAGGTACTTGCGGAAACTTCTTTTTGCCCTTCGCTGTATCCGAGATATTCCGTTCCTTCGTTCAGTCCTTGCAGCGTATAAATATCTTTCTGCCGGTCGTAATATTCAATTTTGTAATAATAGGGATCGTAGTAACGGTTTACGTCGAAGTAAGAATAGCGGGAGGTTTGGAACATCGCACGCACCGACAGTCCTTTGACAAAGGCGGAGAGATCCTGTTCCAGTTCGAACTGCGCATCGATCTTGCTCCGGCTATATTCCTTGTATCCGCGTACCATCTCGGCATACGGATTCAGGTAAGCAGCGCCTGTATTTCCCGCATTGGAAGCATTACCGAAGAGGATATGCCGCGTAGACCTGTTGGCGTCGTCCGGCCCGAACCATGCAGGAAAAAGGACGGGATTAGCGTGCATCACCTGCCAGTAAACTTTATCTCCGCCATTGAGGGGACCATTGTAATCGTCAAATACGGCCGACATTTTCAAGGCCGCTTTGGTTATTTTGGTCAGGTCAAAATTGATGTTTGAGCGCAACGAATAAGTTCTCAGTTTGATGTTGTTATTAAAGTTGTTTCGTTTATCTACTTTCAGGTTGCCGTTGTCCTGATTCATGGTAGCGGCCAGGTAATAGCGGGCGATAGCTCCGCCGCCGCTGGCATTGAGGTTCAAACGCTGTACGGTGGAATAATCGCTGATCATCATGTTATACCAGTCATTGGCGGGATATACCATCGGGTTGTTTCCTCTGATGGTGTTGTCAATTTTGGTTTGCGAATACGTCAGTCCTCCCAGCGGATCTCGAGTGAGTACCGCTTCATTTCTCAACTGCATATACGTAACAGGATCTGCCGTTTTGATTTTTTGCGTAGGCGAGGTAACGGCATTTTCAAGACGTACGGAGATGTTCATCTTTCCTTCCGAACCTTCCTTAGTAGTAATAGTAATTACGCCGTTGGCTCCCCGTGCGCCGTATACGGCAGTCGAGGTGGCGTCTTTCATGATAGAGAAATTGGAGATATCGTCGGGTTGCAGCCGCGCCAGGTCGGTAGCGTTCGATTCGATACCGTCAATGAGTATCAGCGGGTCTTTTTTATATCCGAAGGTGGTTACGCCCCGGATGAAGAAATCGGCGTTGTCGGCGCCAGGTTCTCCGCTACGCTGGTATGAAATCAGGCCGGCAATATTTCCTGCCATCATAGTAGTCATATTGCTGGATGCCACCTTTTTAAGTTCGTTTGTACTGACAGCGGCCACCGAACCTATCATATCGGTCTTTTTCTGCTTTCCAAATCCTACTACTACCACCTCTTCCAATTCGGACGTTTCTTCTTTCATGGAAACGGCAATAACGCGTCGATCGCCGATTGTAATCTCCTGCATGCGATATCCCACAAAACTGAACTGCAATACCGAAGTATCGGCAGGCACCGTGAGCGCAAATTCGCCGTTCGCATCGGTTATGACGCCTATCGCAGTTCCGCGCACCCTCACGGAAACTGCCGGCAACGGTTCTCCAAATTCGTCGGATACGGATCCTGTCACCCTGATGCCTTGCTGCGCCACGCCTACTGGTCCCAAGCCATCATTTCCATAGATGAATGCTCCGGTAAAAAGCGCCGATATGCAAAGCATACCCCGTATAAGTGCCTTTCCGGTAAAACATCCTGTCAATTTTTTGATCATATCTCTATAAAACATAAACATTATTGTATAAATTTATATAAAACATATCTTATTTGTATAAAATAAAAAAACATACTTGCCAAGAATGACAATGCCATTATAATGTATTTTTCCATTCATTCGTTCTAACGCCTTTCGCCCAATCATAATTCCGACAAAAAATGATAATCGCCCGCCCCTGCCAGAAAAACGGCATATCCGTTTTCTTCTTTCAGGAACTTCACTTCATTCGATGTTCCGGTCTCTATATTGTTTTCGGTAACAACGCCGGAATTCCTTACCGGTACGTAAACGGTGGCGATGGTATTGGGCGGGACGCCGACGCGGAACGACAACTGTTTGCCGTCTTTTTTCCATTCGCTCCTGATAACGCCTTTTACGGTGGAGAGTTCGCCTTCGGCAAAAGTCAGTTCGTCAAACATATAGGGTTTGATGGTAAACCTTTCAAAAGCGGGATATTCAAATTCGGGAATGATGCCGAGCACGTAGCGGTAAAACCAGGAACCGACGGATCCCATCATGGGATGGTTGTGGGAGTTCATATCTCCGCCGGTAAGAAATTCCCAGCGTTCCCACAAAGTTGTAGCGCCGTTTTGCAGCATATACCCCCAACTGGGATAAGTGGTTTGCGTAGCTATCTTGTAGGCGGCTTCGTGGTGGCCGTTTTCCGTCAACACCTCCAAGAGGTATTTGGTGCAAAGGTTACCTGTGGTAAGATGATAGTCGTTCTTTTTTACATCTTCCACAAGATTGGCGATGACACGGGGTCTTTTCTTTTCATCGGCCAGCCCCATGTATAGCGCAAAAGAGTTGCAGGCTTGATTGTTGGAAGCATAGCCGCCTGTTTTTTCATTCCAGTATTCACGGTTAAACGCTGCCGCAATCTCGGCGGCGAACTGTCGATATTGCCTGGCTTCGCTATCCCTGCCGATCACGTTGGCCATATCCGACAATAGGCGGGCGCAATAATACAGGTATCCTGTGGAAATAAGTTTACCGGGCGTGTCCCTTGAAACCGGACTGCCTGGCGTTACTCCTAACTTGCCGGGCGGGCACCAGTCGCCATAATAACTGTAATTGACGATCCCGTTTTCGGTCTTTGAATACAGGTAGTCCGTCCATGCTTTCATTCCGTCAAAGTGGTCGGAAATCATGCGCCGGTTCCCGTAAAATTCATAACATTTATGCGCCAGCAACAGATAACTCGCACATACAGGGTCGGCAGGACGGTTGCCGAAACGGAAAGGCGCCACGCAGGTGATGGAGCCGTCCCTGTCTTGCGTATCCCGGATATCGACGATAAACTTAGGGAAAAACCGCGACATGTCGAAATTATAAATGGCTTGCTCAATGCGCACGGTGAGGTCGTTCAGCCAGCCCATCCGTTCGTCGCGTTGCGGGCAGTCGGTAGGCACGCTGTGCAGGTTGCTGGCCTCCGTATTGACCACCATCCTGTAAATGTCATTTAACAGATGGTTGCTGCACCGGAATGTTCCCGTCCTGTCCACTGCCGTACGCACCCTTTTGACGAGGATATCGCCGGGTTGTGGCGGCTGGGGAAGTCCCTCTGCCTGCACATACCGGAATCCGTGATAAGTAAATGCCGGTTCCCACGTTTCAATGCCATTCCCGTTCAGGATATAGGTATCTTCCGCTTTTCCGAATCGCAGGTTACGCTGGTTGATACAACCATTGTCGTCTACCGTTTCGGCAAACCGCAACGTAACCTTGGTACCGGCTTTTCCCTGAACTTTCAAGGCCGCCCATCCCGCCAGATTCTGCCCTGCATCGAAAACATACACTCCCGGAAGAGGCTCCTTTACATCGACAGGGGCGATGGTTTCAACGACTTTGATAGGTTCTATTTTTTGTGCAGCCATTATTCCTCCGGGTTCATCGGTATTGTATGCCCAGCCCCAATCCCTGTTCATCACCTGATTTCCAAAAGGAACATTTGCCTTGTACAGTTCCGGGTTTTCCAGTCTGGCATCGTAATATTCGCCGTCGAAAATGCTACTGTACATCACAGCGCCTGTGGTAAAAGTACGAAATTCGTTGGAGGTCATCCATCCGCGACTTCCGTCCGTGTAGGCCACTTCCAGCTGTGTCCGCAATTTCGGCGCGCCGTTCCATCCGGGAGCTACTACGATCAAAATCCCGTCTTCCGGTTCCGACAGGTATTTCCCAACGTCGTAAGTGACATAATAAATACGTTTACTGTAAGTGCTCTGTGCCGGATCCAGCATATGGTCGCCTACTTTTTTACCGTTGATATATACTTCATAAAATCCGATGCCGCTGACATACATCCTGGCATCCTTAACGGTTTTACCTTCATGCTTCATCGTTCCCTTAAAATAAAGTGTTCTTCCGGGAACTCCCGCCACATAAGCAATCCAACCGCCTATCCAGTCGTCGCGGTTCATCAGCCCCATCTCGAAAAACGCCGGTTCAGACCATTCTCCCTCCGTATCCCGGTCCGTCCAGATTTTCACTTTCCAATAGCACCGCTTCCGACTCGACAAGGCAGCGCCCTGATAAAGAATGCCTGCCGACCGGGACGAATATACTTTACCGCTATCCCACATGTCGCCTTTGCCCGAAGACAGCAACTCCGGCGACGAGGCCACAAGAATCCGGTAGGCTGTCTGCATTATCCCACGCGCAGACGACGCCAGTCGCCAACTTAATTGCGGTTGCGGATCATCTATTCCGACCGGATTGCAAATGTATTCCGATCTCAAATCAACTACGTCCAAAGCATTATCTACGCTACCTGAAACAAAAAGCGAATGAGGCAATAGAATAAGAATAACATAAAAAACATTTCCTTTTAATTTCATCATGGTATTCAATTTTTTTTTGGGGGCAAAAATAGGCTAATACCGTCAGTCTCGCTTGCAAAAATCGTTTATTTTTTTGTACAAACAAACATTTTTTCTTGTAAAAATTATCCGAAACTTGTAATAACTGACCAAATTTCAAATCCTTGTTGTTTTTTTCTAAAATACAGTATACCTTAGCAGCCTCTTAATATATACATATATATCTATGCCCGATTTATGCAAATATTTCTGTAAACGCATTATTATTGTTTTACTCATAATCGCAAGTTACTCTTGCAAGCAGGCGGATTACAACTTTGTGCTTCAGCGCGAAACAGATGATTCGCAAGCCGCCATATCCCCGTTTGTATCATATCTCAATATAACGTCATTCTGCCAGGATTCGCTGGGCTATATGTGGATTGCCACTTTGGACGGACTGAACCGCTACAATGGATATGAATTTGTACAATATCGGCACGACACCAATGATTCTACTTCGCTGGATAATGTTTTTGTCTATTCGCTGTTTATAGACTCGTCTCACCGCTTATGGATAGCTACCGCTACAGGAGTCAACCGCTACGATTTCGCTACCAACCGTTTTGTCCGTTACATAAATCCGGAGATCATCGGCTACACGTCCTTCTTTGAGGATCATACGGGACGTATCTGGGTAGCTACGTTTTCGGGACTGGCTTACATTGACGTCGAATATCAAACGGTAAGGCTGTTACCCGGCGGACCTGAACAATGCAGTCTGGTTTGGGAAGACAAGCTAAACCGATTATGGGCAGGTACAAAAGGTGGACGCGGGCTGTCTTTAAGAAGAAATGGGTCGTGGGAATATTTTCCGCTGCCCGGCAACCGAAGTGTGAACTGCATCTACAAAGATTCGCAAAATATCTGGTGGTTAGGTACTGAGACAGGAATAACGCTGTTTGATCCGCTGAACGGCTTTTTTGACGAACCGCCTTTCCCCTGTTCATGGGATATTAACTTCATCGAGGAAATAGAACCGCTGAAACTACTGATAGGCACAAACGGCCAAGGTATGTTTTTGTATGATATCGTTTCGAGGCAATTAGTGCACGATGAACCCAGAAAACTGAATCCGTTTCATTCCGTCCAGGCGCTTTCCTGTTACGTGGACAAACAGAACAATATATGGACAGGAACTTTCGACAAAGGTTTTTTCGTGTGGAACAAAGAACTTGATTACTTCAATACCGACCATGAACTTAACGATCGATTCCAAGGCAAATTCATCACGCGCATTACGGAAGACCGTCATGGAAATCTCTGGATCGCCACACGTTACGACGGCTTGTTTTGTTACGCTTCCCAACGGAAACTCATCTCGTATCAGCAACAAAACCCGGAGTTATTTTCCGATAAAAACGATTTTTTAGAATCTCTCTTCATCGATTCGCAGGACCGAATCTGGATCGGCTTGGCCAATCGCCTGATTGTCGGTCGCATTTCCTCCGACGGAGATATACTTGCACCGGAATATATCCCGCTACGCGATGTAAGGATGACCAAAGAAGACCGGCACGGCAATATATGGATAGGCACACGGTCGGGATTGTTCAAGGTAGAAAGGAGGCAATCACGTATCGTCCCGAAATCCGTGTCGTCGTCTTTCGGCAATGTACCCGATATATGCATCCGGTCGTCCGGCGATGTATTCGTTTCGGCCTTTGAAACAGGCCTCTTCAGGATAAGAGAAAACGACGCCACGATATATACGGTGAAAATACCGCCGGAAGCAGAAAAAATAGCCGGTCGTTGCGTCACGCTGTTTGAAGATTCCAAACAGCGCCTCTGGATGGGAAGTTACGGCAATGGCATGGCTTGCCTGTCGGAAAAAGGATGTATGATTTTTACCCGTGACGACGGATTGCCGAACAACAATGTCCTGTGCTTTTGCGAAGATTTGCAGGGCGATATCTGGATGAGTACTTCATACGGAATATCCAAACTGCGATTCTCCGATACCACGCTGACCAATTATTTCAGTAACGACGGTGCCTTAGGCGACCAATATTTTGAGAAAGCGGGATTGTTGCATTCTGACGGACGCATTTTCTTTGCCGGAAACCACGGCCTTACCTCCTTCAACCCGATAGAGGTCTCCCCCAATAAACACGCACCCAAAATTTGTATCGAAGATTTGAAAATATCCAATCAAAGCGTGAAATCCAAAAAAGGATCGGTACTGACAAAAAGTATCCTTCTTACCAATGAAATTACGCTTAATCACAAACAAAGCACCATTTCTCTGGACTACGCCGGAATAGACTATCTGCTGTCGGATAAACTGACCTATAAATACAAAATGGAAGGAATAGACGCAAAATGGAACTATGTGGGAAACCTTCGCAGAATTTCTTATTCGAACCTTCCGCCGGGGAAATATACTTTCCATGTAACCGCCGTCAATAGGGATGGCGTTGAAAGCCTTCGACCTGCGACATTATCCATCAATGTCAAACCGGCGCCATGGTTTTCATGGTGGGCATGGTCGCTGTATCTTTTCGCTTTCATTTTATTCACATTCATGCTGTTTCGTTTCTACTTTAAAATAAAAATGAATCGACGCTTTCTCGAATTGGAACACAACGAAAGGGAACGCGAACGCGAAATGTCGGAAATGAAAATCACTTTTTTTACCAATATATCGCATGAACTGCGTACTCCGCTCACCCTTATCTCCGCCCCGCTGGAACAACTCCTCTCCATTAATATATCGGACGAAAACAACACATGGCTGCTCAAAATCATTTCCCGCAACGTGCAAAACATGTTGAGGCTGATTAATCAACTGATTGATTTCAGGAAAATGGAGGACGGAATTTTAGCATTACAGGTACAACAGACGGACTTGATACAACATATACGCGATATAATGGAAATTTTCGTCTATCCGGCTGACCGTAAAAATATCGCCATGCCGTTTCACCACCATGTGCCCGAATTGTATATGTGGACAGATATGGACAAACTCGAAAAAATACTGCATAATCTGTTGTCCAACGCCTTGAAATATACACCTGAAAACGGATGCGTGGAAATCTTTACCGGCGAATTGACAGGTGCGGTAGCCGCAGAAAAATACCCTGACCAGGCGAACCTCCTGCAAGAACTGCCATTTGTAGAAATTACCATAACAGACACAGGCTCCGGCATCCCTGCCAACAAACTCAACGAACTGTTCATCCGCTACCGGCAAATTAAAAATCCGTCGGGCAACAAACCGGATTATAGCGGTAGCGGAATCGGCCTGTACTACACCAAACGACTGGTAGAAAAACACAAAGGGAAAATCCGCGCCGAAATAAAACCCGACGGCGGTATGGTCTTCTCGTTCATCCTTCCGCTGGCAGACATCTATTCGGAACAGGAAAAAATACCTCAAACAGACGTCCTGCCGGATGACAACTCCAAAAATATCCCCTTGCCGGAAGAAAACAACGAACAGAAACATCCGTACTGTATCTTGATTGCGGAAGACAACGTCGAACTGAGGGATTTTATCAGGAATATCCTCAGCAGTAAATACCGGATAAGGGAAGCCTCGAATGGAGAAACAGCATGGAATATGATACAGAACAACGCTATCGATTTAATATTGAGCGACGTGATTATGCCCGGAATGTCCGGATACCAGCTTTGCTCATTAGTAAAGGAAAACCCCGAATTTTGCCATATCCCCGTTGTTCTCCTGACTGCCAGAAGCAGTATCAACGACCAGATGGAAGGTTTGGAACACGGCGCCGACGCTTATATCTGCAAACCGTTCCACGTCAATCACATGCTCATGGTAATTAAAAACCAGTTTATCAACAGAGACAGGTTGTACCAGCACTTCTCCACGCTACAACCGAATGGAAAAACTTCCCTTCCGGTTCCCATCAACGAATATGACCGAAAATTCATGGACAAACTGACGGATTTGCTGAATCAAAGATTATCCGACCAGAATCTTGACATTGACTTGATGTCCAGAGAAATGGGATTCAGCCGTACAGGATTTTACAGAAAAATCAAAGGACTGACGAATATGGCGCCGATTGAGTTCTTGAATAATTACCGGTTGCAACAGGCAGCCGAAATGATTATAAAACATGTCCCGCTGATTGACATTGCCGAACAAACAGGCTTCAATTCCTATTCCTATTTTTCAAAAGTATTTAAAAAACATTATGGCATGTCTCCGAAAGAATATCAAGATTCCTGACTTGACGCCAATGAATCGCAGGTGTTACTTGCATATACAAGTACGCAACATGTATACACAACACACTTTCATAACAGACTAATATTCAGCGTAATAAAAAAAATATTGAAAACAACTTGTATATATATTTTTTTTATTGTAATTTTGCCGCGAATATTAAAAATGACATTGACAATAATAATTTTTATACATATAATATATAAATGGCGACAGTTGTAATTATGCCCAAACAAGGTCAATCTGTAGAAAGTTGCATATTGACGGAAATGAAAAAAAAGAAAGGAGATCCTGTTACGGCGGGAGACATTCTTTTCTCTTACGAAACGGACAAAGCCTCATTTGAAGAAGTGGCGCAGGTATCCGGAACAGCGCTCGAAATATTTTTCTCGGACGGAGATGAAATTCCGGTACTGACAAATGTAATGGTAATAGGTAATCCCGGCGAATCGACGGAGGAATTTCGTCCGGGAGGAGCAGGAAACGCAGAAAGCGTCAGGCCTGCCAACGCAACACCTGACACGCCGGAATATACCGCATCAGGCGCTCCGGTCAACATCGCTTCGGATACCGCTTCAGAAGAGCAGATATACAGTATATCGGGCGCTCCGGAAAATGCAGCCGAATCGAAATCGATCGTATCCACCGCAGCTACAGGAACAACATCTATGTCTCCGGTTGCAAGTCATGGCCGCAAAGACGTAGAAAATGAAAGCGCCACAAGAGTATCGCCCGTTTCGCCGCGAGCAAAAGTATTGGCCGGCAAAAATGCCATACAAGCGGAAACGCTTGCCGGAACAGGCCCTCGCGGACGCGTAATAGAACGCGACGTGCAAACCGCCATAGCAGCCGCGCCTAAAACGACGCCATTGGCAAAAGCCGTCATAAAAGAAACGGGAGGCACACTGCCGAAAACAGGTGGCGGAAGCGGACTGGCCGGCACCGCGAAAGGATCTGACATCGGGGTCAGAAATCAGGTTTACGCATCGGACAGTGTCATAAAACCGCTGACAAACATGCGTAAAATCATCGCCAAATCAATGCATGCTTCATTACAGAACTCCGCGCAGCTTACTCATCATCTCGGAGCCGACGCGCGTAATATCATGGCGCTCCGCAAAAAAGTTAAAAAAGCGCTACAAGACGGATATCAGACAGATATTACAATCAATGATTTCGTATGTTTCGCCGTAATCAAAGCGCTGGGGAAATTCCCGCAAGCGAACGCTCATTTCCTCGGCGATAGCGTGCGCCTGTTCTCGAAAGTGCATCTCGGATTGGCCGTCGACACGGAACGCGGCCTTATGGTTCCGACCGTAAGAAATGCCGACGACCTGTCTATCCAGGGTCTTTCAAACCAACTTAAAGAAGTCGCCGACGCTTGTAAAAAGGGCGGTATCGCTCCCGACCTGCTTTCGCCCGAAGCCGCGTCGTTTACTGTATCCAACCTCGGCAATTATGGCGTCGAAATGTTTACCCCGGTCATAAATCTGCCTCAGGTGGCGATTCTGGGTGTGAACACGATCGTCCCCCGCCCGAAAGATTTGGGTGGCGGCGTTTACGGCTTTGTCCCATACTTGGGACTAAGTCTCACATACGATCATCGTGCACTTGACGGAGGTGAAGCTACGCGCTTCCTTAAACAAATAGCGATTGAAATAGAAAATCTCGAATTTAGTTTATAAACAAAAATGCATATACTATGATAGATTTAGCGATTATCGGCGGTGGCCCCGGAGGTTATGTCGCCGCAGAACGCGCCGGAGCAAAAGGACTTAACGTTGTCCTTTTCGAAAAAAAAGAACTCGGCGGAGTTTGCCTCAACGAAGGATGTATACCGACAAAAACATTACTTTACAGCGCCAAAGTTTACGATTACGCCTTGCATGGCGATAAATACGGGATTAATGTGCCGGAAGCATCGTTCGATTTCGGCAAAATCGTGGCGCGTAAAGATAAGGTAGTAAAAAAATTAGTCGCAGGCGTAAGCGCCAAAATGAAAGCCCACAAAGTTGCGGTTGTCAAAGGCGAGGCGCAGATTAAAGGACGTTCGTCCGAAGGCATTGAAATAGAATGTAACGGCGAGGCGTTCCACGCTGCCAACCTGTTGCTCTGTACCGGATCCGAAGCGTTTGTTCCGCCCATTCCCGGCATACGGGAGGCGGGCGACGTCATTGTAACAAATCGTGAGATATTGTCCCTTAAAGAACAACCCGCGTCGCTCGTCATCATCGGCGGAGGTGTAATAGGAATGGAATTTGCCAGTTTTTTCAATAGCCTCGGAACCAAAGTGACCGTCATAGAGATGTTGCCGGAGATACTGGGAGGCCTTGACGGTGAGATAAGCAAGATGCTTCGCGATATTTATACAAAGAAAGGAATAAAATTTTATCTATCATGCAAAGTCACGGAGATAAAAGGTGATGAAGTGATCTATGTTACCCCTGACGGCGTTCGGGCATCGGCCAATGGCGAAAAAATACTGATGAGCGTCGGACGCCGTGCCGTGACAAAAGGCTTTGGGTTGGAAAACCTGGGCGTGGAATTGGAACGCAATGCCGTTAAGGTCGATGGAAAAATGCGCACCAACATACCGAACGTATTTGCCGCCGGCGATGTGACGGGCTTTTCCATGCTTGCTCACACGGCAAGCCGCGAAGGGGAAGTGGTAGTGAACAACCTTACCGGTCGCCCAGACGTGATGCGTTACTGCGCCATTCCGGGAATCGTATACACAAACCCCGAAGTTGCGAGCGTCGGACTGACAGAAGAACAGGCGAAAAAAGAAGGCGTCGAATATAAGATCTCCAAACTGCCGATGGCTTATGCCGGACGTTTTGTCGCCGAAAACGAAGGCGGCAGCGGAATATGTAAAGTACTGGCAGGAGCTAAACATGGAGAGATTCTCGGCGTCCACATGCTTGGCAACCCGTGTAGCGAAATGATTTATGGCGCAAGTTTAGCCATCGAACAGGAAATGACGCTCAAAGAAATGGAAGAAGTGGTATTCCCCCACCCGACCGTTTCCGAAATATTCAAAGAGACCCTGTTTTCATTCTAATGGAACGAGTAATAACAAATGATAATCACTAATCACTAATTCACTAATCACTAAATAACATGCCAAAAACAAAATTTATCGATCCGAAAACCGTCAGGAAATCAGACGAAATAAAATTCAACAATATTCCTGTCAACCAATACAAAAAAACAATCAGTGAAGAATTAAAAAGCGGAAACTTCGAAAAAGACGATTTAAAACGTATTTACTTCGATATGGCGGTAATACGCGAATTTGAAACCATGCTTCAGCTTGTAAAGACGACCGGAGCATATCAGGGCGTTGAATACAACAATCCCGGTCCCGCACATTTATCAGCAGGACAGGAAGCGGCAGCCGTCGGTATGGCTTATATGCTTGATACGGATGACTTTATCTTCGGGTCGCACCGTAGCCACGGAGAAATATTGGCGAAAGGATTGCGCGCTATTCAAACGATGCCTGAAACGGAATTAAAAAAGATAATGGAAGAATTTTGGGGCGGCGCCACGTTGAATGTAGCAAAAAAAGCGTATAAAGGCAATAACATCAAAGAACTGGCCATACGCTTCCTGCTATACGGAGCTTTAGCCGAGGTTTTTGCACGTACGACCGGCTTCAACAAAGGGCTTGGCGGCAGTATGCACACTTTCTTCACTCCGTTCGGCATCTACCCGAACAACGCAATAGTCGGAGGCAGTGCGACAATCGCCGTCGGTGCGGCCTTATATAAAAAGGTAAACCGCAAAAAAGGAATTGTCGTGGCGAATATAGGCGACGGCTCCATGGCACGCGGCCCCGTATGGGAGGCGCTCTCTTTCGCGTCAATGGACCAGTTCAAACAATTGTGGGAAAATGATATGAGAGGCGGACTGCCCGTGCTCATCAACATTATGAATAACCAATACGGCATGGGCGGACAAACGGCGGGCGAAACAATGGGTTATGACATTGCAGCGCGTATCGGCGCCGGCGTAAACCCCGAACAAATGCACGCAGAACGTGTAGACGGGTACAATCCGCTGGCCGTCATCGACGCATACCGCCGCAAAAAAGTCCTGTTGGAGAAAAAAGAAGGCCCCATCCTCCTCGACGTCCTTACTTATCGTTACAGCGGTCACTCTCCGTCGGATTCCTCTTCTTACCGCACAAAAGAAGAAGTCGAAGCATGGGAAAAGGTGGACTGTATAAAAAGTTATGGTAAGGAGATTGTGGATGCGGGAGTAGCCGTACAGGAAGAACTCGACCGTATGGAGAAAGAGATTAAGGAAACTATGCTTGACGTATTCAAACTGGCTATCGACCCGGAACTTTCCCCAAATATGGATTTGAAGAAACATCCGAACCTGTTAGAAGAAATGATGTTCTCAAATCGGTCGGTCGATGCGCTGTCGGATGCCGAGCCGGACGTAAATCACCCGATGAAAGATAACCTGCGCGTAAAACAAATTGCCGGCAAAGAGCGCTTCGCTTTCGACGAAACCGGCAAGCCATTCTCCAAAATGAAACAGTACCAGTTGCGCGATGGCCTCTTCGAAGCTATCATCGACCGTTTCTACAAAGATGCGTCAGTCGTTGCCTACGGCGAAGAAAACCGCGACTGGGGAGGCGCTTTTGCCGTCTATCGCGGACTAACGGAAGCACTGCCTTACCATCGCCTGTTCAACGCGCCAATCGCCGAAGCTGCAATTGTCGGAACAGCCATTGGTTATGCGATGTGCGGCGGACGCGTTATCCCCGAAATAATGTATTGCGACTTCCTCGGCTGCTGTGGCGACGAAGTGTTCAACCAACTTCCGAAATGGCAGGCGATGAGCGGCAACCTGCTTAAAATGCCGGTTGTAGTCCGCGTATCCGTCGGCTCGAAATACGGTGCCCAACATTCGCAGGACTGGACTTCGCTCGCCGCACACATTCCGGGACTTAAAGTTTGCTTCCCTGCAACCCCTTACGATGCCAAAGGACTTATGAACAGCGCATTGCAGGGAACAGACCCCGTTATATTCTTCGAAAGCCAGCGCATCTACGATGTCGGCGAACAGTTTCATAAAGGCGGCGTTCCCGAAGGTTATTACGAAATACCGTTCGGCGAACCGGATATCAAACGCGAGGGAAAAGACGTCACCTTCCTGACGATCGGTGCAACCCTCTACACAGCCCTGAAAGCGGCCGACAAATTAGAAAAAGAACATGGGATGAGCGTAGAAATAATAGACGCCCGCTCGCTTGTTCCGTTTAACTACGAAAAAGTACTTGCCTCGGTTAAAAAAACGGGACGTATCGTAATTGCAAGCGACGCTACCGCACGCGGTTCATTCCTGAACGATCTGGCACGCAATATAACCGAACTTGCGTTCGACGACCTTGACGCTCCTCCGGTAGTAGTAGGTTCACGCAACTGGATAACGCCCGCATATGAACTCGAATACGCGTTCTTCCCACAGACGGAAAACTTCCTCGACGCCATACACGAAAAAATTGTCCCGCTGAAAGGATACATCCCGACTGGCAACTTCACCGACGCAGAACAGATACGCAGACAAAAACTCGGAGTTTAATGGAAACGTACAACAAAATACCAAACGTCAATGCACATCTGCATACGCCTTATTCTTTCAGCGCGTTCGAGAAACTGACCGATGCACTCGATCGGGCGGCGGACGAGAATGTCAACGTGGTGGGTATAAACGATTTTTATTCCACCGACGGCTATGAGGAATGGGACAAAGAGGCGCGTAAGCGTCATCTTTACCCGTTATTCAACATTGAATTTATAAGCCTCCAGAAAGAAGATCAGGACAGCGGCATACGCGTCAACGACCCGAATAATCCCGGACGTACGTACATAAGCGGAAAAGGATTAAGCTGCCCTCCGTCGCTGAAAGAACCTTATGCATCGCAATTAGCCGGAGTGCGCGCGGAGTCCAATATGCAGGTTAAAGAAATGTGCGACCGTGTAAACCTCCTCCTGAACGCTTTTGACGCCGGATTCAGCGTTGACTTTGAAAACGTCGAAAATTTCATGGCCAAAGGGCTTGTCCGGGAACGTCACTTAGCTAAAGCGCTACGCATGTACGCCTATATCCATTTTAAAAACGAACCGACAGAGATAAAAGATTTTCTGGAAAAGATTTTCAACGGCAAAACGCTGAAATCGGATATATTCGACTATGCCGGAGTGGAAAATGAGATACGCAGCAACCTGCTCAAAGCCGGAGGCGCTGCTTTCGTCCCTGAAGACCCGAAAACATTCCTGCCGCTTGAAGATGTTTGCAATATCATCATCGCGGCAGGAGGCATTCCTGCTTACCCGTTCCTTGGCGACGATGCGAATGGGGAATTTACCGATTTTGAACGGGATATTGAGAGCGCAATGAAAACGTTGAAACGGCGGAGAATATTTTCCGTAGAATTTATAACAACAAGAAACAGTATGGATGTTCTTGAAAAATATGCAAGCTACTTCCACGATAACGGTTTCGTTGTGACATTCGGAACAGAACATAATACGCCGGCGATGGAACCCGTATTATTACATACACGCGGAAATATGCTTCTGACAGATCGTTTAAAACAAATAAACTATGACGGAGCATGTGTCATTGCAGCCCATCAGGAACTTGTCCGTAACGGGAAAACCGGATATATCGACGCAAACGGCAATGCCGACGCTGACAACCGCGATAAATATATCAAAATGGGAAACGAATTGATACAAAATACCGCTAAGTAATGCGCAAAAATGAAAATAAATATGCAAACGCTTACGCGCGATACGATTGAAATGGATAAAATAGAGTTTACAAACTTTTAAAACTGTGATGAACATAAATATTAAGCAACTGATTGAAATATCCCGCAAATACGGAAGCGACAGCCGCTATGTCATTGCCGGAGGGGGTAACACTTCCTATAAAAACGATGAAAAACTGTGGGTCAAAGCCAGTGGACATGCACTCGCCACGATTACGGAAGATGGCTTCGCTATCCTTGACCGCAAAAAACTTAATATGATTTCCGAACGTCAGTACAGCAACGATGCTACCGAACGTGAAGAAGAAGTGAAAAACGACCTTGCCGCCGCCTGTATCACGACAGACCGCCGGCCTTCCGTCGAGACGTCCATGCACAATGCGATCGACTATGCCTTTATCGTCCACCTTCACCCGACGGCAGTAAACGGACTTATGTGCAGTAAAAACGCGGAGGAGGAAACGAAAAATCTTTTCGGCGACGACGCCGTGTATATCCCCTATACCGACCCTGGATATGTCTTATTTAAAGAAGTGGAAAAACGCATCAATGCTTTTAAGGGAAGAAAAGGAAAACATCCGGCGATCGTTTTGCTGCAAAATCACGGAATATTCGTGGGCGCTAATACGACGGAGGAAATAGAAGGATTATACCTGGATATAATCGACAATATAGAGAAAAAAGCCGCCGTCAGCCTGACGACGGAAACGGAAACGGAAACGGAAACGGAAACGATCTGCGACTGCGCACAGGAAATCATACCGGCGATCCGGATGATGATAAGCAAACATGGCGGCCTCAAAACATTGAAGATACGCAATAACAGCCGTATAAAAAGATTCTCTTCATCGGAAAAAGAATTTGCGAAAGTGGCGGCGCCATTCACGCCCGATGCCATCGTATATTGCAAATCCGAATATATCTATCTGGCATACAAAGATAATGACGACCTGTTGGAAAAAGCGCAGAAAGAAATAGACGCATACATAAAGACAAACGGATACACGCCCAAAATAATTATTATCGAAGGGACAGGACTTATTGCCGCAGGCGACAATGCTGCCGGATGCGACATCCTTCTCGACGTATACGAAGATATGATGAAAATTGCGGAGATAGCGCAATCGTTCGGCGGAGAACATCCGATGACGAGAAAACAAATCGACTTCATCGACAACTGGGAAGTAGAAAACTATCGCCGTAAAGTCAGCGCCGGCAACGTTTCCGGTCGCGTGGAAAACAAAACAATCATCGTCACGGGAGCCGCCCAGGGATTCGGGGAAGGAATTGCGGAGTGTCTCCTGAAAGAAGGCGCTAACATCGTCGTCGCCGACCTTAACGAAACCGCCGGCAGGGTGACGGTCGAAAGATTCCTTGGTTTATGTAAATCAAACCGCGCCATCTTTGTAAAAACAAACGTTGCCGACATAAAAAGCCTTCGTAACCTTATACACGAAACGGTATGCAATTTCGGCGGATTGGACGTTTTTATCAGTAACGCCGGCGTTTTACGCGCCGGAGGATTGGAAGATATGACGCCCGAAAATTTCGAGTTTGTCACGAAAATAAATTATAACGCCTATTTCTATTGTGCACAAGCCGCATCGCGCGTGATGAAACTGCAAAACAAATATGCGCCCGGATATTATTGCGACATCATTCAGATAAATTCAAAATCCGGACTGCGCGGATCAAAAGCCAATTTCGCCTATGCCGGCGGAAAGTTCGGCGGCATAGGACTAACGCAGTCGTTCGCACTCGAATTGGCGCCGTTCCGCATCAAAGTAAACGCGATATGTCCGGGAAATTTCTACGAAGGCCCTTTATGGTCTAATCCCGAAAACGGGTTATTCAAACAATATCTGCAAGCAGGAAAAGTCCCCGGCGCCCAAACGATTGAAGACGTCCGCAAATACTACATGAGCCAGGTACCGATGAATAAAGGCACAAGCCCGGAAGACGTAACAAAAGCAGCGCTTTACCTTATCGACCAGACATGCGAAACCGGACAAGTCCTCCCCGTAACCGGCGGACAAGTAATGATCAATTAACCACTAACCACTAACCACTAACCACTAACCACTAACCACTAACCACTAACCACTAACCCTTTATATTATGAAAACAAAAGCAGTACGTTTATACGGAAAAAACGACCTCCGTCTGGAGGAATTTGAATTGCCGGCCATCAAAGACAACGAAATACTGGCAAAAGTTGTGTGCGACAGTATCTGTATGTCATCGTACAAAGCAACGCACGAAGCGGATATACACAAACGTGTGCCGTGCGATGTTGCGCAGAATCCGGTCATTATTGGCCATGAGTTTGCCGGCGAACTCGTCGAGGTAGGCGACAAATGGAAAGATAAATTTAACGCGGGCGACAAATTTTCCATACAACCGGCTCTCAATGACAAAAACGGGCCAGTAGGCCAGCTAAGCGCACCCGGTTATTCGTATCATTATATCGGTGGAGACGCCACTTATGTAATCATTCCCAACGAAGTCATGGCTAACGATTGCCTGTTGCATTATACGGGTAAAGGTTTCTATCCGGCATCCTTATCCGAACCGCTGTCGTGCGTAATCGGGGCGATGCATGCCAATTACCATACGGAACAAGGCTCATATATACACCAGATGGAAATAAAAGACGGCGGCAATATGGCGATCTTAGCCGGCGTAGGCCCTATGGGACTTGCAGCTATCAACTACGCCATACATCGTCCCGACCGAAAACCCCGGTTTCTTATCGTAACAGACATAGACCAAACGAGGTTAGATCGCGCAGAATCACTGTACAGCCCCGAAGAAGCGGCAAAAAACGGCATCAAACTAAAATATATCAATACAGGTAAAATGGAATACCCGGAGGCAGAACTGAAAGCCATGACCGACGACAAAGGCTATGACGACGTATTCGTATTTGCTCCGGTTGCACCTATCATCGAACAAGCCGACGCACTGCTCGCCGTAGACGGATGCCTGAACTTTTTCGCAGGGCCGGCCAAAACAGACTTCAAGGCGCTGTTTAATTTCTATAACGTACATTATACAAGAACGCATATTGTCGGTACAAGCGGCGGAAACAATGACGATATGGTAGAAGCGCTCAAAATGATGAGCAAAGGCCTCGACCCGGCCGGACTCGTCACGCACATCGGAGGCATAAACGCAGTGATCGACACAACGATGAATCTACCGGCCATAGCGGGCGGAAAAAAACTCATCTACACGCACATAGACATGCCGCTTACCCCTATTTCAGCGTTCGAGACCAAAGGACAGACAAATCCAGTATATGCGGAATTACATAAGTTGTGCGCCGCAAACAATGGTCTATGGAATGTCGAAGCGGAAGAATTTCTGCTTGCAAATGCACATGATTTTTTAATTCATGCCGGTTCTTAGGCGACAATCTGTTTCACATCGGCTTTAATTTGATTATTGTTGTGTTCGACAACCTGTTGCATCACGTCGTTTCCTTCGTCGTCGGCAAACTCGGCAATCACAGGAATTTGAGATTTTAGACGCCGGAATAAGGTTTTCCAACTGTGCGGAAAGGTTTTCAATGTGCAGGAGAGCGCATATTGATAATTTCTACAATGTTTTTCCAGTCATGTGAATCATAAAAATCAAATAAATCACAGTTCAGACAAAAATTTGTCGTATTTTTGTAGGGAAATTATTAATAAAGAATTATGAAAGAGTTTAACACTACAGGTCCCTGCGACCCCGATGAGCATTATATGTTGCCTCCCGAAGAGCGATTGGTTGGGGCTGTTTTGAACAGGTATATAGAGAAAAAACTCTATTGGGTGCTCCACGCGCCACGCCAAACAGGGAAAACGACTTTCCTGATCAGCTGGATGCGCGAGCTTAACGCTTCGGGTAAATATGTCGCCTGCTACGTGAGTGTAGAAGTAACGCA
>JAIRMH010000047.1 GCA_031258835.1 Tannerella sp. | reverse complement strand
ACTGCATTCTGTTGTCTTTTTAACGAACAAAGATAGAACAGATTTAGTAAATCTATTGATTGAGAGGAAACTCGTTCAACAAGGATTGGGTAAAATCAGTTAGTTTTGGTTACATTTGTATTTTGGCAATCGGGGCAATGGAGGGTGATTGTTATTTGCATTTACAAAAATACCAATTCATCCCTGACTGCCAAATATTTACAGTAGCATACTTTTTACATCACCACCAAATTTTAAATATCATGAAAAGAGTATCTATTTTCCTTTTGCTTTTATCTGTTTTAACAACGAATATGAAAGCGCAACAAACGGTTATCCGCATTTCGACCGACGAAACGGATTTAATCCTCAAGACCGCTCCCAACGGGCGGCTGTATCAAACCTGGCTGGGCGACAAGTTTCTGAACGAAGCCGACGCCGGTTTATTGCCCCATTTCATTGCCCGCCCCGCTTCTGACGGAGCTGTTACGCCGCGGGGCTGGGAAGCGTATCCCGCTTCGGGCGCCGAAGATTATTTCGAACCTGCTTTTGCCGTTCAACATAACGACGGCAATATGACTTCCATCCTGTATTACCGGTCGCACGAAACAAAAAATATCAGCGACAATGTCAAAGAAACCCTTATCCGGCTGGCAGACCGGGAGTATCCGGTGGAAGTAACGCTGCATTACGTAAGTTTCGCCAAAGAAAACATCATCAAGACGTGGACGGAAATCCGGCACAGTGAAAAAAAACCGGTGAAAATCACGCAATACGCCTCGTCGATGCTCTATTTCGAGAGCGACAACTATTTCCTGACCGAATACAGCGGCGACTGGGCGCGCGAGGTACAGCGCAGTTCTCAGCAGTTGCAGTTCGGCAAAAAAATTATCGACACCAAACTCGGCTCGCGGGCGGCAATGCACGCCTACCCGTTCTTCCAACTGGGTCTGGGGCAGGAAGTGCAGGAAAATCAGGGAAACGTACTGGTGGGAACGATTGGCTGGACAGGCAATTTCCGTTTCACCTTCGAAATCGACAACGTCAACAATCTGCGCGTGATTTCGGGTATCAATCCCTACGCTTCGGATTATGAACTGAACGCCGGCGAAACATTCACTACACCCGAATTTATCTTTACGCTCAGCAACGCAGGCGTCGGAAAAGCCGCCCGCCGCTTTCAGGACTGGGCGCGTAACTATCAACTGAAAGACGGCAAGGGCGATCGCCTCACCCTCCTGAACAACTGGGAAGCAACGGGTTTCGATTTCGACGAAAAAATACTCGGCGAGGTCATGCTCGAAGCCAAAGACCTGGGCATGGACATGTTCCTGCTCGACGACGGCTGGTTTGGCAACAAATACCCGCGCGTGAACGACCACGCCGGCTTGGGCGACTGGGAAGTGATGCACAGCAAACTGCCCGGCGGAATACCCGGACTGCTGAAATCGGCAGCAAACGCAGGAATAAAATTCGGGATATGGGTAGAACCGGAAATGGTCAACCCGAAAAGCGAACTGTTTGAACGGCATCCCGAATGGGTAATCCGTCAGCCCAACCGCGAAACGTATTACTACCGGAATCAGTTAGTGCTGGATTTGAGTAATCCGGAAGTGCAGGATTACGTTTTCGGCGTGGTAGATAAAATCATGACCGAAAACCCCGACGTGGCTTATTTCAAATGGGACTGCAACAGCCCGATAACCAATATCCATTCGCCTTACCTGAAAGAAAAACAAAGTCATTTGTACATCAATCATGTGCGTGGCGTGTATAACGTGTTCCGCCGCCTGAACGAAAAATACCCCGACCTGCCGATGATGATGTGTTCCGGAGGAGGCGCCCGCTGCGACTACGAAGCGCTGAAATATTTCACCGAATTTTGGTGCAGCGACAACACCGACCCCGTGGAACGGCTGTATATTCAGTGGAATTTTTCGCAATTCTTCCCGATAAAGGCTATGGCGGCGCACGTAACGAGTTGGAATAAATCGGCCGGCATTAAATTCCGCGTTGATGTAGCCATGATGTGCAAGTTGGGTTTCGACATCGGCCTGAAAGAACTCTCTCCCGAAGAACGGGCTTTCTGTCAAAACGCCGTCGCCGGTTACAAGCGTCTGAAAAACGTTATCCTGAACGGTGATTTTTACCGGCTGGTATCGCCTCACGAAAGCAATCACACAGCAGTAATGCACGTTTCCAAAACACAGGACAAAGCCGTACTCTACACCTATGACATTCATCCCCGTTTCAAGGAAAAACTGACGCCGGTAAAACTGCAGGGATTGGACCCGAAAAAGAAATACCGCATCACGGAAATCAACCTTTTCCCTGAAAAAAAGAAGGATAACAGTTCTGTCGGCGAAGTATTGAAAACGTCCACACTGAAAGAACACGGGCAGACGTTCTCCGGCGATTACCTGATGAAAGCAGGCATCGATGCCTTTACAGCTTCCGACATGCATAGCAGGGTGATTGAATTGATTGCGGAATAGGATATTGGTATATTATCCAACTGCGAGCGGATGCTTCCATCAGTATGTCCAAATCCGTTATTCATTCGGAAACGTTTTGTACTTTTGCCGCTTGAAATCAGAATTTGAAAGATCTGTCTAATTTTATACTGATATTTTTTTGCATCACGGCAGGAATTGTTTTTTCCCGATTGCAATTAGCATCCAAAAATGCGCATAAAGGGATAAACGCCTGGGTATTGTATATTGCATTGCCCGCCTTGTCGCTGAGGTTTATCCCCGAAATTGAGTTCACGTCCAATTTGTGGTTTCCCGTTGTTTCGCCGTTTTTGGTTTGGGGCGGCTCGTGGCTTTTTGTGCATTTGTACGACCGCAAACGGCGGCTTTCGGTAGCTTCGCGCACCGCGCTGTTTGTTATTGGCGGTTTGGGCAACACAAGTTTTATTGGTATGCCGATGATTTCGGCTTATTTCGGAGAATCGGAATTGCATCATGCCGTGATTTTCGACCAGGTAACTTTCCTGATATTTGCCACGCTCGGTTTGATTGCCGTAATGAACGCTACTTCCGAACGATCCGGACACGCCGATTTTTATGACATATTCAAACGCATGTTGCGATTTCCTCCGCTGATAGCAAGCGTTGCGGCGCTTGCTGTCTCGCGGTTTGTCGATTACTCGTTTGCCAATGATTTTCTTGACAAATTAGTCGCCACGATGTCGCCAATGGCGCTTTTTTCGATAGGTTTGCAACTGCGCGTAGGGAAAATCCGTCAGGAATGGCGACTGCTCACAGCCGGCATTGCCTATAAACTGATTATCGCGCCGCTGTTGGTTTTTGCACTTGCGTTTGCAGTGGGAGTCAGCGGAAGTTTGGCAAAAATCACGGTATTTGAAGCGGCAATGTCGAGCCATATTACTGCCTCTATCCTGGTAAGCCAAAACAATTTGAACCCCAACTATTGCTCCCTTGTGGTCGGATTTGGGATAGTAATCGGATTTCTTACTACCGGAATATGGTACTGGGTGGTGCAGGCGGCGTTGTAGATGTGCTTTCTACCGGACACAGGACAAAGCCGTACTCTACATCTAAATTGCACAAATAATGCAATAAACGATAAATCAAAAGTCTCCCGCTTTCGACGGGAGACTTTTTGTGTTTTTATCAATCACTTAAAATATAAAATTCAATGTCGTTTAGTTAAGGGCAAGCATTTGAGTTATTGATGTGATTTTGATAAAACAGGTTCTTTGACCTTGTCAGGGTATCACTGCTTTATGCCCCGTTGAATCTATTGACATTAGACTCCCAACCCGGCTTTTGGAGAGAGTGAACAATCCCTGTTACGGACAAGTTGAAGCCGGGAGATTTATTGCTTGCTGGACGCGGTTATCCTTCCGTTTACCTTTTTTAAGGCTCAACTATATAAGCCTGCTTACCCTAGACGAAATTACCGGAATTTTCTGTGTTGTGGGTGTTTATGTTTCGCTAAGGGCGTATAATTTTATTGACTGCTTCATAGATATTTCATATTTTCATTGCCTCCGTTTAATCTTTCCAC
>JAIRMH010000022.1 GCA_031258835.1 Tannerella sp. | reverse complement strand
TTAGCTTCGATTTAGCTTCGGTCTTCTCCGGTCGCAGTCTGCACCTCGATTTTTAACTGCGGGTTTAGCTTGTAGTTACAGATTCTTCAACCACATTCTCCGGCAAGTCTGCAACCAATGCAACGATTTTAGCTCCATCGAGATTATTGTTGCACTGTTGAGCGGTATACGTCCAGACAGTAACCGAAGCGGCGACAGCCTCGCCTTCTTCCACCAACGTTCCGTCGGCATTGATAATACTGATATGCGTATATACACTCTCCTCATCGATATCATTGTTCCATTGCCTTGCGCCGGTTAATGAAGTAATGAGGTAGATGGAAGGGTAATGCTTGGCTACTGAGGTTGTTTTGTTGTTTAAATTAGACGGGAATGAGGTTTTCCGGCTACTCTTAGTTTTTAACTTTCAAGCGTCAGCCAACTTTTAGTTCTTAACTATTCAAGGTTTAGACAAAATTTTTTCAAAAAAATAAACACTCTTTACCCTCTGTCTTTTAATGCATAGCAAAGGTGTGAGCATTTTTTTTCATGTTTTATTTTGGCGGATGAAAACTTTATTCTAACTTTGCGTCGTTTTATTGAAACGTGTTTTTATATATGTAAAGATTAAAAAAGTATTGTTATGAGTTGTTTTACTTCATATTATTACTGCGCGAATCCTCAGGCAGGCGAGACCTCAAAAGGCTTTGGCACACGATTTGCAGTATCGACGGCTAAAGCGACCAATAGCGCAGATAACAACCTGATAATAAACCAATCAGGAACACACACACACACACACACACACACACAGAGAGAGAGAGAGAGAGAGAGAGAGAGAGAGAGAGAGAGAGAGACTGTCAAGGAGTTACAGGAAAGACAAAGAATTGCAACCACATACAACGCTCGCAGAACCTGCAGAAACCACAAAGAATCACAGGAACATGCATACAGGCACACCAATCTCGTAAGAGAAAGATATTTAGATTTATATACAAAATCAAAGACGTCTTACGGAAAGAAATTTTCGTGGGGCGACGTTTTTATAACCGGTACCCGCATGTTATCATGCCGGCGAATAACAGAGTATTAAACCAAATTATTAATTGTTAAAACCTTCATGCCTATGTACAAAAACAGATAATCGTTAAACAGGGAATTTTCGACAATCAGATTGTTGAAGTCCGCAGTAGAGCAGATGTGCAGGATGAGCACAAATGCATTTCTCCGGAAAGGAGGAAAAGAATATAAAATTTAATAAAAATTAATTTAAAATGTAATTTAACATGAAAGAAAAAATTAGTATAAGAGTATATTTAAAGCGATTGAATCAGTGTTTACTAAAGAAATTGTGCATAGTATCGGTTATTGCATTGTTTATGCCGGTCTTTGCATTTTCGCAGGGGATACGGATTAACGGAACTGTCTTCGACAACGAGGGTCCGCTCGCCGGAGTTGCTATAGTTATTAAAGGTACAACTCAGGGCGTAGCAAGTAACGATAATGGAGAATTTTCTATTACCATATCGGGCGAAGCGGATACTCTGGAATTTGTTTATGCAGGGTATAAAACAGAAGCAGTTAGAGTCGGACAGCGAAAGATTCTCGCAGTCCTTATGACCGAAGAAACCACCGAGCTTGATGAAGTAACGGTTGTGGCTTTCGGAGTACAGAAGAAGGAGAGCGTGATAGCCTCAATCACTACGGTAAATCCGTCGGATTTGAAAGTTCCTTCGAGTAACCTGACCACGGCTTTAGCCGGACGTATGGCGGGTATGATTGCCTATCAGCGTAGCGGCGAGCCGGGACGCGACAATGCGGAGTTTTTCATCCGTGGCGTTACCACATTCGGGTACAAGAAAGACCCCTTGATTCTGATAGACAACAACGAATCGACAACGGAAGAGCTGTCGCGGATGCAACCCGACGACATCGCCAGTTTCTCGATAATGAAAGACGCTACGGCGACAGCCCTCTACGGTTCGCGCGGAGCCAACGGCGTGATTCTGGTAACCACCAAAGAAGGTACGGAAGGTAAAGCGCGTGTGAACATACGTTATGAGGAAGCCATATCGCGACCTACGGATATGGTGAAACTTGCCGACCCTGTCACGTATATGCGTCTGCACAACGAAGCCGTACAGACGCGTAACCCGCTGGGCTTACTGCCTTATTCGCAGAACAAAATCGACAATACCGTCGCAGGAGGAAATCCATACGTATATCCTGCCAACGACTGGTACGACATTCTGTTCAAGGATTACACCCAGAATCACCGTCTGAATTTCAGCGTTGGAGGAGGCGGACAGATTGCGCGGTACTATCTGGCAGGAAGTGTGATTAACGACAGCGGACTGTTGAAGGTCGAAGGACAAAACAACTTCAACAACAACGTCAGTCTGAACCGTTACATGCTGCGCTCGAACGTGAACATCAACATCACCAAGACTACCGAAGCCATTGTACGCCTGCACGGAGCGTTCGACGACTACGTCGGTCCGATGTATGGCGGTCAGGATATGTTCAACCGTGTGATGATGTCGAACCCCGTGCTGTTTCCGCCATATTTCGCTCCCGACGAAGCGCATATCTACGAAAAACATGTCCTGTACGGAAACTCAGGTTCGGATTATCGCTACGTCAATCCGTATGCCGATATGACGCGAGGATATATGAACTCCACAACTTCGCAACTCTCGGCGCAGTTCGAGTTGAAACAGAAATTGGATTTCATTACCGAAGGACTCGAATTGCGCGGGCTGTTCAACACCAGCAGGTATTCCTATTTCGACGTATCGCGTTATTATTTCCCGTTCTTCTATGAAGTTTACAACTACAACAAAAGAACGGACACGTACAGACTGCTTGCCTTGAACGAAGAAGGCACCGGCGCCGGAACCGACTATCTCGATTACAGCGAAGGCGACAAAACTATCACGGCGACAACCTATTTCGAAGCTGCCCTGAACTGGATGCGGACATTCAACGAAAAACATACGCTCAGCGGATTGCTGGTTTACACCATGCGCGAACAGTTGAACTCCAATGCCGGCAACCTGCAAAAGTCGCTCCCGTACCGGAACATCAGCCTGGCGGGACGCGCCACTTATGCGTATGATTCGAGGTATTTTCTCGAATTTAATTTCGGATACAACGGTTCGGAACGTTTCTCACAGAAAGAACGGTTCGGTTTCTTCCCTTCGGCGGGCTTGGGATGGTATGTCTCCAACGAAAAGTTCTGGTCGGAAGAGTTGGCGAAAACAGTGAGCAAGCTAAAACTGAAAGCCACTTACGGCATCGTGGGTAACGACGCTATCGGCGACGAAAACGACCGTTTCTTCTATTTATCGCGAGTAACCATGGACGACGGTAATATGAGTTCTTCGTTCGGCACGTACGGAAACCAGGGCGGCAGGACGCTTGCCGGCGTTTCCATCAGCCGTTACCCCAACGACGAAATCACTTGGGAGACGGCAGCAAAACTCAATCTCGGCATCGAACTCGGTCTGTTCAACAAACTCGAACTGCAGGCAGACCTGTTCAGCGAATACCGCAAAAACATCCTGATGGACCGCGCCTCTATCCCCACGACTATGGGGCTTCAGGAAACGCCGCGCGCAAACGTGGGCGAAGCTGCCAGCAAAGGTTTCGACATTTCGCTGGAATACAATCACTCTATCAACAAAGATTTCTGGATTTCGGGAATGGCGAACTTTACCTTTGCTATCAGCGAATTTAAGGTCTACGAAGAACCCGACTATTCGGATACTCCGTGGAAATCGCATGTAGGGCGTTCGTTGAACCAAGAATGGGGATATGTTGCCGAGCGATTGTTTGTCGACGAGGATGAAGTCCGTAATTCGCCCGAGCAGTTTGGCGAATATCTTGCCGGCGACATCAAGTACAAGGACGTCAACCGCGACGGGAAAATCACGGAACTCGACCAGGTTCCCATCGGATATCCGAAAAGCCCCGAAATCGTCTATGGATTCGGTCTTTCGACAGGATGGAAAAACATCGATTTCTCGTTCTTCTTTCAGGGACTTGCACGCGAATCGTTCTGGATTTCGCTCAACCACGAATACGAATGGGACGGCGACAGGCGCGGATACAAATTGAAATCCATAGGGACGACGCCGTTTATCGACGGAGCATCGGCGCTGCTCGACGTTTATGCTAACGACCACTGGTCGGAAAGCAACAGAAGCATCTATGCACTCTGGCCCCGTCTCTCCGATTCGTATGTCGACAACAACCGCCAATCCTCGACCTGGTGGATGCGCGACGGTTCGTTCCTCCGGCTCAAATCGGTCGAAATCGGATATTCCTTACCTCAAAAAATAGCGGAAAGGATTTATATGAGAGGGCTGCGTGTTTACGTCAGCGGAACAAATTTGCTTACGTTCAGCAAATTTAAGTTGTGGGACCCCGAAATGGGCGGCAACGGTCTGGGATATCCCATTCAGCAAGTGTTTAATTTTGGTGTTCAATTATCATTCTAAAACAAAAGTGTATGAAAACAATATTTAAAATAATGACAATCGCGGCTTTGATTTCGCTGAGCGCCTGCGACTATCTCGACGTCGTTCCCGACAACATTGCAACGATAGACAATGCGTTCAGCAATCGCAATCAAGCCGAAAAGTATTTATATTCCTGTTACAGCTACCGTCCGCCAATCGGTCACATCGACCACGACCCCGCAATGTTCGGAGGCGACGAAGTATGGCAGTATTATCCTACCGCTGTAGCCGCCAACCGTATCTATAACGGTACGCAAATTGCCAGAGGGTTGCAAAACAGTAACAGCCCATGGGCTAACTACTGGAACGGCGAAAACAACAATGGCAAATCGCTGTGGCGCGGTATACGCGACTGTAACATCTTCCTCGAAAACATCGACAAGGTGATGGATATAACCGATTATGAAAAGACAAGATGGGTTGCCGAAGCAAAATTCCTTAAAGCATACTACCATTATTTTCTTTTCAAATGTTACGGACCGATACCCATTGTGGACGTCAATCTGCCGATTTCGGCGAGTGTGGACGAAGTGAAAGCATATCGCGAACCGGTAGACAAAGTGGTGGAATATATCTCGAACCTTGTGCTCGAAGTTGTGCCCGATTTGCCCGCATCCGGTCAAATCCTCGAAGGAACGGAAGCCGGACGAATCGACAAGTTAGCCGCTTTGGGTATGCGCGCCGAGATGCTGGTCTTCGCGGCAAGCCCGCTTTTTAACGGAAATACGGACTATGCCAATACGCCCTTAGATAAACGAACCGGCGAACCGCTATTCAATCAGACCTACGACGCGAACAAGTGGAAAGTCGCCGCCGACGCCTGCAAGGAACTTATCGACCTGTGTAACGCACAGGGTAAAAGTCTTTACCGGCGGATACATAACAGAACTGTCGCCGCGCCGGCAGAATTGCAGTTGCAGACAGTCTACCGGAATGCTGTTACCGACCGCTGGAACGAAGAACTGCTCTGGGGCGGCACAAACTACGACTGCGCTCAACTTACGAAGACGGCGCACGCAAGAATCATGCGTATGGCGGTGGGAAATATTGCCAGCGTTACTTCCGAATATTGCCCTACATTGAAAACAGCCGAAGCCTATTATTCGTCGAACGGCGTTCCTATTGAAGAGGATAACCAATGGTCGCAAAACGGGTGGTATACCAATCGTTATTCCGTGCGCGACGAGCCTTCGTCGGGTACGCCCGAAATCTATTATGTGAAGGAAGGGCAAAAAACCGCTTATTTGCACTACAATCGCGAACCGCGTTTCTATGCAAGCATAGGTTTCGACAGGGGAATATATTACGGAAGCGGATACTACGATTTCCCCGGCAATGTCAAGCACTGCGAAAGTTTCAATCTCGAATATTCGGGAATAAATTTAGGCTCGCAATTTTCGTGGACAGGCTATTCGGCGAAAAAGATGCACAGTTTCGAAGTGTCGGTCGAAACCAACAGCGTCATGCTGATGCCTAACGGATATTACCCGTTCCCGATATTGCGCCTGGCGGATGTATACTTGATGTATGCCGAAGCTTTGAACGAATATGCCGGTCCAAGCGATGAAGTCTATTCCTATCTCGACCTCATTCGCGACCGTGCAGGATTGGAAGGCGTAGTGGATTCGTGGAAAAAATACTCGACCAGACCCACTAAACCGGAGACACAGGACGGATTGCGCGAAATTATTCATCAGGAACGCACCATCGAGCTGGCTCTCGAAGGCAAACGCTTCTGGGACGTCCGCAGATGGAAAAAGATAAGCGAACTGAACGACCAGCCACGCGGCTGGAACATCTACGGAGAAACTCGTGAAGATTATTACCGTGTGATCGAAGTCGCTCGCGTTCCCGTGAATTTCACTGTCAGAGACTATTTTTGGCCTATCAAAGAATCGGATATTATTACTAATAAAAATCTGGTTCAGAACTATGGTTGGTAAACTAAGAGTTAAGAGTTAGTTAATTAAAGAATTATTAAATTAAACGATATGAATACAAATATTATAAAGATTTGCTTCATTATGATAGCTGCGGGTTTCTTGTGGTATGCCTGCGGCGAAGAAGAATCTATCGGACAGCAGCCAATAGACAGTGTTCCGCCGAGCCCGGTGTCCGGAATACAGGTGACGAACATCCCGGGAGGCGCTATATTGACATATACTCTCCCCGACGACGAAGACTTGCTGTATGTGAAAGCCGTATATACGCGCAACAGCGAGACCTGCGAAAGCCGGACTTCGCTGTATAAAGATTCGTTGAAAGTGGAGGGTTTCGGCGATATGCAGTCGCGCGAAGTCAGGGTGATTGCCGTCGACCGCAGCCGGAACGAATCGACTCCCGTGACGGCTACGGTGCAGCCGCTCGAACCGGAAGTTATAACTATCGGCAACACGCTGGATATGGTAACCGCCTTCGGAGGCTGCAATATTAACTGGGATAACCCCAATCGTGCGGAAATCTCCGTTACCGTTTTGCAGGACGACGAGGAACTCATGGAAGCCGTCGCCTACGAGACTTTCTATTCTTCGATGGCGAAAGGTCAGGGCGTGATACGCGAATTAGATACCGTTATCTACAAGTTCGGCGTGTATGTGCAAGACCACTGGGGTAACCGAAGCGAGGTGAAGAACTTCGAACTGATGCCGCTTTTTGAGACCAAGTTCGACCCTGCTAATTTCCGCGACGCTTCGCTACCCGGCGACGGACCCCATTATGGCGGAGGCTATCAGCTATCCAATATATGGGACGGCGTCTGGGGAAGCGACAATAGCTACAGCTCGCAGGCAGGAAGCGGCAACTGGCCAGGCTCCATCACCGTCGACCTTGGCGTTGTCGGCAAAATCAGCCGTATCAGATTACATCAGCGTATGGGCTCTTATCAAACCTGGGGCGAAGGCAATCCCCGCAATTTCGAGGTATGGGGCTCTCTGAATGTGCCCGACCCTTCGGGAAGCTGGGATAGCTGGACAAAATTCATGGAATGCGAATCTATCAAGCCTTCGGGTTTGCCGGGTACGGAATATTCGAACGAAGACGTCTCCCGCGCTCTGGACGGCGAAGATTTCTACAACGAAAACATCGATTTTGCAGTGCGTTATCTACGCTTACGGATATATCGTACATGGAGCGGAGGCGACAATATTCAGATAGGCGAAATGGAAGTCTTCGGAGACAACAGATGAGAGTTATGAACTAAGAGTTTTTATTAATAAAAGTTAGATGAATATGAAAAAGTTTATAAAAGTTATAAAACAGATTGCTTTCGCAGCAGTAGTTTTGTGCATCGCTTTGTCGTCGTGTTCGAAGATGAACGATTTACATAACGAATATCTTGAAGGCGAAATTATTTACGCTGCCAAAGTGGACAGCGTAGGCGTGCGTTCGGGGAAATATCGCGCGATACTGGATTTGACAATCAATTCCCAACGTATCGAAACTATTCGTATCTACTGGAACGACTACGCCGATTCGACGGATATTGCAATCAATAGCCGGGTCGGCAAATTTTCGGTGCCGCTCAATAATCTGGACGAAAGGGATTATGTGTTCTATTTAGTCAGTTTCGACAAATTCGGGAACAAATCCCTGCCGTTCGAGGTCTCGGGAACAGTATATGGCGACAGGATGCAAAACGGACTGACGAATCGCGCTGTAACGATTGTTGTTGCAGACGACGGTTCGGCGACAATCACTTGGGGCAGCGTTCCGGAAAATTCGCTGTACACCGATGTCGCCTATACCGACGTTTACGGAAACAGTCATCTCGTGCGAATATCGAACGACGAAACATCTATGCCGTCGACAGACTTGTTGTCGATAGACAGTGTGCGTACGGTATTCCTGCCGGGAGCCAATGTTCTTGATACGCTTTATCCGGCGTGGAAAACGAATCCGGCAATAACGGAAAGCCTTCCGTTCAGGGGTCCGCATATTTTTTCCGCCTCCGTTCCCTGCGAAATCGATGTGAAAGATTTTGATTTTGGCGGCGAAGGTCTTGCGTTTCACGACAGCAACACGAGTAACGACCCCGGCGGCAGCTACAGGACGGATAATGGCGATCCCGACGGCGCAGCCGCCGACGTCGAAAGCGGCGGCAATATCGGGTATACCAGTGCCGGCGAATGGCTGGTATTTACCGTCGAAGTGCAGGACGCCGGCGTCTATGAGGCGGATGTATATTTGTCGGTTAACGACGGCAACGGCGGAGCATTTTCCATATCTGCGGACGGCGTCAAAAGCGAAAAGACCGTTGTGCCGAATAATGGAGATTGGAGCGCCTGGCGTTGGGCTTTCGAAACTTATCCCGAGCTAAAATCTACGCAGCCAAAATTTAATTTGTCTGCCGGTAAACACAAAATCAGGTTCAGTTACGAATCGGGAGGATTCAATCTGATGGCTCTCAAATTTACCAACACAAACGGAAAAACACCTTCAATAACGCCGTTTGCTTCATGGTCGTTCGAAGACCCGTCGGACCTGGCAAAAGCTGATGTGAACGACGGCGTACAGGGTATTCCGCTGGGCTTGTTCGGCAACATCACGGCGGTTGAGGGTCCAAGCCCGACGAACAAAGCCGCGCGTATTGACGCCGGAGGCGATAATTACCTGAAAGTATTTCACGGCATGTTGCCCGCCGGAGCTACTTATGTCTCCAACTGGACAATGATGATTGTATTCCGTATGCCCGAAATGGACGGTTGGCATACTATCCTGCAAACCGATATCACTCCGGCAGGCGACGCCGATTTCTTTGTGCGCACCGAAGGAACTATTGGCGTCGGCGCTTTGTCTTATCTCGGTCCGGCTCTGGAAGCAGGTCAATGGTACCGCCTGATTATATCGCGGAAAAACGACTTCATCAAAAGCTACGTGAATGGAGTACAATATCATAACTATGCCAATGCAAGCAACGCCAGGTTTAATCTGTTGGAAGCATTTCTGGTATCTCAGGACGAAGACGGCGAAGACAAAACTATTGATATTGCCGAAATTGCCGTCTGGAAACAGCCGCTTAGCACAACTCAGATTGCTTTAATAGAAACAGAACAGCAAGGTAAATAAATCGTTGTGCGGATGAAAAATGAAAGGGTGTTCTTTCATGTATCAAATATGCAGCAATTCAGAAAGAAAATAACGTTTTAATAAAAGTGAGACAATCAGATTAATACAGAATAGCCAAAAAATATTTTTCCGGATATTTTTTTATTTTTTCCTCTGTAAAAAAAACTAAA
>JAIRMH010000327.1 GCA_031258835.1 Tannerella sp. | reverse complement strand
GGCAGCAGTCATAGCCAGACGGCTATCCGAGTCAATGTTAATCTTGCAAACTGCGGATTTAGCCGCTCTGCGCAACTGATCTTCCGGAATACCGATAGCATCCTTAAGCGCTCCGCCATATTTGTTAATTGTTTCAATTTCTTCCTGTGGAACGGACGATGCACCATGAAGAACAATCGGGAATCCCGGTAATTCCTTTTCTACCGCTTCCAGAATTTCAAATGCCAATGGAGGGGGCACTAATATACCGTCGGCGTTGCGTGTACACTGTTCGGGTTTGAATTTGTTAGCGCCATGAGATGTGCCGATTGAAATAGCCAGCGAATCACAGCCGGTCTTGGTTACAAAATCAACTACTTCTTCCGGTTTCGTATAAGTGTGATGCTCCGCCGCAACGTCGTCTTCAACACCGGCCAACACGCCAAGTTCACCCTCAACCGTCACATCAAACGGATGTGCATACTCAACAACTTTTTTTGTAAGAGCCACATTCTCATCGTATGGAAAATGTGAACCGTCAATCATCACGGAAGAAAAGCCCATATCAATACAACTCTTACATAATTCGAATGTGTCGCCATGATCCAAATGGAGGACGATCTGCGGCGCAGGACAGCCCAGTTCTTTCGCATAAGCAACGGCGCCTTCCGCCATGTAACGAAGAATCGTCTGGTTCGCATATTTACGCGCACCGCTTGATACCTGAAGGATAACCGGCGATTTGGTCTCTACCGCAGCCTGTATAATGGCCTGCAATTGTTCCATATTATTAAAATTGAAGGCAGGGATAGCATAACCTCCTTTAATTGCTTTGGCAAACATCTCACGAGTATTTACCAATCCTAAGTCTTTGTAATTGATCATCGTTTTAATAGTTGTGATATTTAAAAATGTTATTAATCGCTTTCGTGCGGCAAAGATAGGGAAAATATACCGAAGATTTGTCCCGGTACAATTATTTTTCAAAATACGGCGCTTTTTTTTGTATGTTCAACATTTATAGTTACCTTTGCGACCCGAAATGAAGAAATTATATATTTTGATAACAATAACATAAGAGATAACAACAATGAAAAAAGAACTTCATCCCGGAAATTATCGTCCGGTAGTATTCAAAGACATGTCGAATGATGAGACTTTCATTACACGTTCGACGATCAACACAAGAGAAACGATTGATATCGACGGCGTAACATATCCGCTTGTGAAGCTTGAAATCTCAAACACTTCCCACCCGTTTTATACAGGAAAAGCCAAATTAGTGGATACGGCAGGCCGTGTAGATAAGTTTATGAGCCGGTACGGAAACCGCAGGAAATAAATTATTCTTATAAAAAAAGGGAGGGGAAACTGCCGGCAGTTTCCCCTCCCTTTTTTTATAAGTTACCGGAGCAGATTTGCGGTCGTGTATTCATAATAATGATTTCCAATACGCAACGTATTTCCGGAATGTTCAACCGTATATCCGGTAGGCAGTTTTCCAACCGGCTTGCCGTATATGTTGAGGAAATACAACTCAGGGTTTATTACATACTTGGATGTATGGGATGTATTTGCATAATTAAGCACATTGAATACGTATCCGGTATTTTCCTCATTGCCCAACGCGATCTCATAGATACCGTCATCTATAATTTCTATGGAAGATTCCTTATATCGATAAGTCGTATAGTAAGGACCTCCCTGTGCATTGATCTCCGTATTACTCAATCGTCCTTCACTGTCATACCTGTATAAAACATCATAATACATCTCACCGTTGATAGATGCATAAAGATGTTCTACGCGCGAACCGCCGACTGTGTTATCCAAACGAAGTTCATAATCAATGCCGTTCAACGTACAATATATACCGTCCGGCTTATAAATCACTGCTGTTGACGACGCAAGAACATCGTCAATATATAAACTGTATTTGATAATTTTCCGGCTATCATATTCTATAATCGTTTTCAAGGCGTCTCTTTCGTATTTGGAAACATGCAGCATATCATATACGGGTATTTCCAAACCTTTTTCACCGCTACAGGAAGCGATAAAAAAAACAACAAAAGCCATTGCAAGGCTTCTTTTATAAAATAATCCTACTTTCTTCATATTATTTAAATTAAATTATTCATTAACAATGCTTTATTAAAGCACGAATTTTGCAGCGCAAAATAATATATTATAATCGACATATCAAAGTTTTTCATGGAATTTAATTATAAACAAAGGCGTAGAGGCTCAGAAAGGGTATCCTACGGCAAAATGCCAGGCAAAATTATTTTTGAAATTGGGATCCGAGATAGCCCATTTTCTCGAACCGGTTTCCTGCGGATTGTAAGCTTTAAATCCGGAATCGAGGCGAACCAGGAAATAATCAAAATCAAGACGCAGTCCTAAACCGTAAGATACGGCTATCTCTTTCTGAAAACGTCCGAAGTCGAAGTTGCCGTTCTTTTGATAATCATATTTACGTATTGTCCAGATATTCCCGGCATCGACGTAGAATGCCAGTTCAACTTTCCAGAACAGCTTGGAGCGAAATTCTATATTCGCGTCCAGACGAATATCTCCGACCTGGTGAATGAACGATGTAGTATCCGTTTTATACATGCTTCCCGGACCTAAGGAACGGATGTTCCACCCGCGGTTGCTGTTTGCCCCTCCTGCATAATAACGCCGTTCGAAGGGCAGTTCGTTCGTGTTACCGAAAGGATAAGCGACTCCCAAACCGATATGGAATGCGACGGAATTTCGTTCGTCAATCGTAACGCTCCGCGCAAAATCTATATCACCCTTCAGAAATTCGGAATAATTGATCCCGAAAAGCTTATACATCCCGTGTTCGTCTTTCCCGGCGCCAAAAAGGTTGGACATGGCGTACATCAGGTTGCCGGCGGATTCCAGGGCGACACGAAAGGAATAGGTATTCCGGCGTCGCTCCAGAGGGTCGTAATTATTGAACGAATAGACGTATCCCATACTTACGATAAACTGATCCGAATAATTATACAGCGCCGTCGTTTCGGGCAGTTTGCTGATGAAATCTTCTCTTTTGAACGGCAAAAAGACGTAATTAACATCGACCATCTTGAACGTATGGCGGGCGAATGTATTTAAACGGTCCTGCCAGTGATAAATCCAGCCTCCCGACAATATCGAGCGGTGATATTCCGGTCTTCGCATCTCGTCGTAACTCATCCTGAACTCGGTTGTTGCGCGAATGTTCCGCCGGAAATCATAACTGACGAAAGGGAAGAGGAAATGGGGGAAATGAAGAGACGTTTCTCCGGCAAATTCCCAGTAATTGCCGCGTTCTTCCGTCGAAGACAGAAATTCGTAACCGCCCCGGACTTTGGCGGAAAATAATTCCGACCCCTTAAACAGATTCCGGTGCTGATAGGTCAGTGAGGAGGCAAAACCGAGATCGCCTGCCGAGTTTGTTCCTTCCACATCGTAACGCACGCCCTGTTTTTTTGCCGGAGCCGTCAGTATCGTGCAGTCAAGTTTCATGGTATCGGTTTCTTCAAATTCATCGAAGCGGATACTCATGTAACGAAGCGCCTTGAGGGAGGAATAGGAGGCATACGTCTGCTCCACGTTCCGTTCGTTATACAGGGCGCCGGGCATCAGGTAACAGCTTTGCTGCAGTACGCCGGGACGGACGCTGAGGCCGTTTTTCCCGTAATATATGGTTACGTTCCGCGATGTGGCCGAATCCGTTATCTGGCTGTCATAAGCCGTAATGTCCGGATTGAGCGGATCATAGTCAGTCAGGATTTTCACATTATTGATATAATACGGCCGGTGCTGCCCTCCGGTTTCGGTATCCGGTTTTATATACAGATCCAGGTCGACGCGATGAGGGTGAAACGAACTGTCGGCCCAGTATCCGATATAATCGCGGTTAAAGGCATAATAGCCGTTGTTGCGTAAAAGCGTCGTCAGGCGCTGGCGTTCCTTATCCAGTATTGCGCGGTCGAACGGCATGTCTTCTTTTATGCGGGAACTGTATTCTTTCGGCAGGGAACGGAATATGGACTGCACAAACGGGCGGCGGGGGGCTTCCTGATGTATTATGCTGTCGATTCCCGGATCGTCCGCGTGTGAATTATAATTTCTTATTCGATAAGGCTCCCCGGCCGTTATCGAATATCTTAAAACGGCTTTTTTATGTTTTGACGTATCGACCGACATTTCTACCTGCGCTTCGGTATAACCGCGATTAAACATGTAACGTTCCAGTTGAATCACGGACTGTTCCGCAAGGGCGGTGTTCAGCAAAACAGGCGGTTCACCCATTTTCCGCAACTGCCTGTTGAGCCATTTTTTTTCGTCTGCACCCGACCGGATGTATACATACAAAGGCCATTTGAAGAGTCCGAAAATCTTGTGATTGGGGTGTTGCTGCAGATAGGGTTTCATGTCTGACGGCTTAACTTCCGGGGCGTCTGTTTTTATTTCGACTTTGTCCAGAAGATACTGTCCCTCGTCGACATACTTTGTTATGCTGCACGACGCAAATACGGTTATGCAGCATAACGAGATGGAAAGATGAATTATGTTGAGTTTCATAAGTTCTGTTTTCGGCGCAAATGTAGTTGAAATAAATTATTCACCGTATATTTGACATCCGAAAAAACTATAAAATCGTATGTTGAGCAAAGCAAAAGTCAAAGAAATCCGGGCGCTTGAATTTAAGAAATTCCGGGATGAGAGAGGCGTTTTCGTAGCAGAGGGGAATAAACTTGTGGCAGACATGCTTCATGCGTTCGAATGTGAATGGCTCATCGCACGGACGTCGTGGATGGCGACGCAGGGTGATATTCCGGCGAAAGAACTTTTAGTTGCCGGGGAGAGCGACCTGCGCAGGGTGAGCTTTCTGAAAACGCCGCAGGATGTGGTGGCCGTGTTCCGGAAACCGTCTTATCCGCCGGAGGAAGCGAATCCGGCATCCGGCCTTGTTTTGGCGCTTGACGGCATACAGG
>JAIRMH010000237.1 GCA_031258835.1 Tannerella sp. | reverse complement strand
CCATTTCAGGTTATCGTTGGCCATGGCGCTGATGTTAAGTCCCTTTTCGGCCGGCGCGCCGTCGCCGTAAAGATAAGCGTTACTGGAAGCCATTTTGGCCAGCGTCTGGTAGCGCGACACGGTACGGTTACCATTGGAACCATAGGAGAAGCGTAACTTCAGGTTGTCGACCCATTTTACATTGTCCCTGATGAAATTCTCTTCGCTCAGTTGCCAGGCGACGGCAGCCGACGGGAACAGGGCGAACTTGTTGTTTTTCCCGAAACCGGAGAATCCGTCGCGACGCAACGTCCCCGTAAAGCTGTACCGCCCGTTGTACGTATAGCCCAGACGCAGCATCGCGTAAAGACTCGACTCCTCCCATGCGTCGGACGAGATGGACTGCCGTGCGGCGTCGGCGGCGCCCAGGTAGTTGTATCCCAGCACGTCGTTGGCAAAGTCCGAACCGCTCGCATTGGTCGTTTCATACTGCTGCTTTTCCACACCGTATACCAGCGTCGAATTGACGTCGTGCCGACCGAATGTCTGCTTGTACGTAAGGATATGGTCGGCCGTCCAACTGTACTGACTGGCGTTTTGCTTGTTTCCCGAACCGGTTAGGTCACTGCCCCAGGGATTGAACGTGAAATCCTTGTCTTCAATCAGGTTCTGCGAATAGTTCAGACGGTAATTCAGGCCCTTGATAAAGGGAATATCCATATCAACATAAAAATTACCAAACAGATTGTATCGTTTGTCCAGATTGTCCTGCTGTCGTGCCAACACCGGATTCAAATACCTTCCGTCAGGATAGACAATGTATTCTCCTGTTTCGGGATCAGTTGGCGTAAGGAGGGGTGACCAGTTACTACCTATGTTCGTAATACCCGACCAGTCGCTCAATACGAAAAATGTTTGAGCGCCAATCTTCAACCAGCCGGTAATGCGCGTATCCAGATTCAATCGTATGTTGTAGCGCTTGTACGTATCGTTGATTGCTAAATTTTGCTGGTCGGTCAGCCCAACGGACAGGAAATAGTTGCTCAACTCACTCCGTCCCCTGACGCTCAGATTGTGCATCTGGATATAGGGATGATCGTTGGTGCCCAAGTCCCACCAGTCGGTATCCGTACCGTTCAGATAGCCATTGATGACTTGAGTAGATTGAAGATGTCTGGTTACATCCCAGCTCGGGTTGGGCTGGAGCAGATCCGGCCCCGTCCGGCTTTCCTCCAGCCAACGGTCGGCAAAGAATTGTAAATATTCTTCCCTGTTTCTCGGTCGCATCTTCTGGTTCGTCGATTCCTGAAGTGTATACGAACCGCTGTACTCAATAATGGGTTTACTCATGGCCTTGACCGTTTTGGAAGTAATCAGCATGACGCCATTGCTGGCCTGCGAACCGTAGATGGCGGCGGCGCTGGCGTCTTTCAGGATGTCGATGGATTCAATGTCGCTCGGATTGATGTCCACCAGACTGCCGCGATAGATGATCCCGTCCAGCACGATCAATGGCGAAGTGCTGCCCGATATGGAATTACGTCCGCGTATGGAAATATCAGGATCAGTACCCGCCTGCGTCACCGCGCCCACGTTCAACCCGGGCACCGTGCCCTGCAGCGACTGCCCGAGACTGACGTTCGGCGATTCCCGCAGTTTGGATATGTCCGCGCGCACCACCGCGCCGGTAACGTCTCTCTTCCGCGCCGTACCGTAGCCGATGACCACCACTTCCTCCAGATTCTGCAGATCTTCCTTCATTATCACATTCAATACATCGCCCGAAGCGACAATGTCCTGGGTGATGAAACCGATATACGAAAAGGTGAGCGTGGCATTCGGGCGGCTCACCTGCAGGGAAAATTTCCCGTCCGCATCGGTGACCGTTCCATTGGCCGTCGCACCTTTTTCCACTATGTTCACTCCTATTAACGGTTCTCCCGTCTGATCGACGACCGTACCCGTGATGCGAGTCTTACTCTGCTGCAATTCGGGCGTTTCCGAAGAATCGCTGCCGCGTGCGCTCGTCATGACAGCTCCCGCCACTACGAACAGGACGGACAGCATCATGATTCTCATTTGTTTTCCAAGTTTGGCATTTTTCATGCCTTTAAATAATTTTTTCGTCATAGTTATATGATTTTTAATGATATTATAAGGCGTTCTTCTCAATTAAAATTCAACGCGACCGAAAGAGGACGCCTGTGTCTTCCGCTCACTTTGCTGTCATTCGTTCATACTGTCTTTTTCCATAGGCATTCCGTTTTTAAAGATTATTGATTCTTACATAAAACATCTCTATTCTTTTTAAAAGTGCAATAATTATTACCCCAAGCTAAATGTTGATTTTAGTTGCCATTTCCTGTCACGTTTGGTTGGCTTATTGATGACGCAGTACTGGCTACTCGGTGATGTAGTACTGGCTACTCAATGACCCATAGAGCAAGGCAATTTCATTTTCAATTCATTAAATCGTCAACCTATCCGTCAATACGCCCATTTTCAGGGATTTATTTCCCTGAAGGAGCACGCGCACTTCGAGCGCGTATTCGTCCGCAGAGAAACCGGCGGACAGTTGAAAGACGACCTGTGTCCCCGTATGGCTCAGAATCCATTCCACGCGATACGCCTTCTTTGCGGAATCAATCAGGAAGATCCCCTGCTGTGGGTCGTCCTGGCCGAACCGGAGGCGCGTGCCCGACGGTCGTTTGGGTCGGGCGTAATCGGGTTGTCCAATAAATAATAATGTATTTTCATATCCGTTTAAATTTAATATTACAATTCAAAAATCTCAACTTGTTAATTTTTCAGGAGCAAACACAGACTGTTACGTCTCTAAAAAGGGAGGATTGCACAATGCGTAATCCTCCCGTAATGACACGACACAGTCTGGCCGGCAATGGAAATTCATGCCGGTAACATTTGTTTGAATCTGTTTTTGTGAATGAAGAAATCCCGTTTCGTCGTTTAATCCGATAAAAACGACAACTGCGGAATATAGTTTAAATGATTTGTTTTTGTTGATTTTTATGCGTGCGCGAGTGCGCGCGTGTACATAATATAAATATAAGGTTATATACGCCTGCTCATCTCTCTCTCTCTCTCTCTCTCTCTCTCTCTCTCTGCAAGAATCGCGCCAAACCCTTCCTGCGGGAGGCTCAAACTACGATTCATGGCGATACATGTTGTAAAGAGAAGATTCATAAACTGTATATTTTTTAGTATCATGTATTAATGGATGCAAAAATACTATTCTTTTTCGAATATAAAAATCTTTTCGCAAAAAAAATAATGCCGATATGCATTTTTAACACTACCGCCCGGTCCACTCCCCGCACAACTCACGTCCAGCAACGCTTTGCCGGAATGGACGTCGAAGATCAACACACGCCGGTCGCCCAGCAAAAACAATTTATCACCGTACACTTTAGCCTGTTCAAATGTCCGGCAAAATTTATAGGGGAAAGTATTAAACATTCTCTCCGGATATACTTATGATATTTCATAAGAAATTATATAAACAATGCGCTATTTTCAAGACCTTTCCCCTGTAAAAAAACGTTTTTTCATTTCATGCGCTTGGAAAACTCACGCTTTTCATGTAGTTTTGTACTCTTAAAATTCAATTACATAAATTATGTCACAATTATTTCCAAATGATCTGCCCTACAAAGTGGCGGATATCCAATTGGCGGATTTCGGACGTAAAGAAATCGAAATCGCC
>JAIRMH010000265.1 GCA_031258835.1 Tannerella sp. | reverse complement strand
TTTTTGCAAAGGTAATACTTTTGGGGGAAATGCGACAATTTGAAATGCACCCTTTTTTGGGTACAACCTTGCTTGTGCATCGCTGAAATTGTGTACCTTTGTTCGCGGGATAAATGTACTTTTTTCATAACAACGTAAAAGTAGAAAATTTTTTCCTAACCCTACCATCAGGGGCATGCCCCTGATGGAGGGTTTTTTCTACCTAAAGTTGCATTTGTTAGTTGAAATTACACAGCGTCTTCTTTTGTGCATGGAACATCGCGCAGACGTCCGGTTTCCTGAGAGCAGGAACAAAGCGCTGATATAAAATAAATTACCCAACGCTGTGCGGTTTCGTGTTTTTTTTAACCACAAAGGGCACGAAGTTTTACCAAACTTTTTTATCTGTTTAAATACTTTATTTTGATGCGTTTATGAAAATTCAACCAGCCGGTCAATATCTTTTTTCATTTTTTTTTGAAAAAAACAATTGATTTTTGAAAAATTATGGTTATATTTGCCGCGTTTTTAAATTTTAAATTTTAAATGAAAATCCAATTTAAAAAATGTTGATTTTTCTTACATATAATTCTCTTGAAAGCCCAATAACGGTGAACTTTGGCACGATATTTGCAGAGAGAGAGAGAGAGAGAGAGAGAGAGAGAGAGAGAGAGAGAGAGAGAGACCTAAGCTATACCTATATAATATACGCGCGTACGCGAAAGGTAAGAAAAATAAATTATTTAAACCCTGCTTCCCTGTGGTCGTTTTTATGGAAAAAAGCGACGCGGGATTTTTTTATTCCCCCAAACGGAGGCCAACCCTTGTCTCCGGCAGGGATTTCCATTGCCGGTCGAATGGCGTCGTGTCGTTACGGGAGGAGCGCGCCCTGTGCCCTCTCCCTTCTTACGAAGGTAAGAACAGACGCCGCACTCGGGAGCGCTTTCTTTTTAACCGAAACATACTGTTCACCCACCCGAATGAAAAAATCAAACTTCAGGATATGGAGAACAAACGCAACGAGTATCAACAGGCTGTCCGGATCTTTGAATCCCGACGGGTCGAACGGTCACAGTCCATCATCTTTAAAAACGAAATGACTATGGAAAAAGACAGAAGGAACGAATGACGGAAAAACGGCCGGTAACGTCTTCCGGTCGCGTCGACTTTAAAACAAGAAAAATACCATAATTTTAAAAGCTAATCATGTAATAATAAATAAATAAATATGACAAACAAATTGATGAACGGCATGAAAAATGCCAAACCTAAAAAATTTGTAACTATCATGACGCTGTCCGTTTTTCTCCTGATGACGGGGATCGGGGCAGCAAACGCGCGCAGTAGCGATTCTTCGGGAACGTCCGAACTGCAGCAGAACAGAATCCGCGTCGCCGGCACGGTGGTCGATCCGGCAGGCGAACCGGTGGCCGGAGCGAACGTGGTGGAAAAAGGCGGAACGGCCAACGGAACGACGACCGATGCAGACGGCAGATTCAGCCTGAACGTATCGCCGGGGGCAACGCTGACGGTATCCTTTATCGGATACGTGACACAGGAGGTGGCCGTTGGGAACAGGACGCAGTTATCCATCACGTTGGCGGAAGACACGCAGGCGCTTGACGAAGTGGTAGTCGTCGGCTATGGCACACAGCGCAAAGTGTCGGTAGTAGCGTCTATTACTACCATTGAACCGGCAAAGCTGAAAACCAGCACTACACGCTCGCTCAGCAATAATCTTGCGGGCAATCTGGGCGGTATCATCGGCGTGCAGCGCTCGGGCGAACCCGGATACGACAATTCGCAGTTTTGGATTCGCGGTATAAGTACTTTTGCGGGCGGAAGTACTCCCTTGGTGCTAATTGACGGAATCGAACGTTCGTTGAACGATATCGACATTCAGGAAGTAGAATCCATCAGCGTACTGAAAGACGCTTCGGCAAGCGCCGTATATGGCGTCCGGGGGTCTAACGGAGTGATATTAGTTTCCACTAAGCGGGGACGAATCGGTAAACCCGTAGTGAATGTGCAGGTAGAACATGCAGTGACAACGCCTTCGCAACTGCCCGAATTTCTTAATGCGGCAGATTATCTCACTTTGCTCAACGACATCAACATGCAACAGGATGGTCAATATTTGAGAAGCCCCGAACTGATTGAAAAATACCGTACAGGCTATGACCCAGAACTTTATCCCGACATCAACTGGCTGGATCTTATCACCAAAGATTATGCCTCCAACACCCGGACGACATTAGACATCAATGGCGGTACGGAGTTGCTCCGCTATTCGTTCATAGCAGCCTATTATCACGAAGACGGTATACTGGAAAGAGACGAAGCGCAGCAATGGGATTCCAGCATACGTCTTAACCGCTTCAATATGCGGACCAACGTGGATCTGAACATCACCAAAACCACCCTGCTGCGCTTCAACATAGGAGGATATTTGCAAAACAGAGTTGCTCCGCCGCAAAGCATTGACGAGTTATTCGGAGGCAATGCGGTGGGCGCGTTCACTACGCCTCCTTATATACATCCCGCCCGCTACGCTTCCGGCGAACTGCCACGCATGAACGGCAGAGACAATCCGTGGGCAAGAACTACACAAACAGGATATCAGAGAGGCACCCAGTCAAAAATAGAATCGGTGTTTACAGTAGAACAGGATATCACATTTGTTCTGGGATTGAAAGCCAGAGGTATATTCTCTTTCGACAATTATGCCAATAACAGTGTGACCCGTTCTAAAGAACCTGAATATTATAACCCTGCATCGGGAAGAGATCCGGAAACAGGCGAGTTGATTCTGAGTATACAGTCCGACGGACAGGAATTTCTTGGACATTCTACCTCGTCGGATTACGGAAATAACAGCACCTATTTAGAAACAAGCTTCCTGTATGACCGCTCTTTCGGCAAACATCTTGTCAACGGGTTATTGTTATACAATCAGCGAAGCTACGACAACGGAGACAAACTGCCATACCGTAACCAGGGATTTGCCGGACGCGCCGCATATACTTACAATGGGCGGTATATCGCAGAATTTAATTTTGGATACAACGGTTCCGAAAACTTTGCCAAGGGACAGCGTTTCGGATTTTTCCCGTCTATCGCAGCAGGCTGGTTATTGTCCGAAGAAACCTTTATGAGTCCTGTACATGATATTTTTTCGAAAATCAAAATCCGCGCCTCACATGGATTAGCCGGAAACGACAACCTTGGCGGACGGCGTTTTGCCTACATTACTACTATCGGAGATACAGATGGTTACACATGGGGATCAAGCGACGCCACTTATTACAGGGCCGGACGGCGGGAAGGAGATATAGGCGTAACCTCCCTGACATGGGAAACCGTCGCCAAAACAAATTTAGGGATAGAATTGGAGTTGTATAAGTGTTTTGAAATTCAGGTAGACCTGTTTAAAGAACGACGGCGGGACATTTTCATGCAGCGGAGTAATTTTCCGAGTTCCGCAGGATTTTCTTCTTTCCCGTGGGCGAATTTCGGAAAAGTGAATAATCAGGGATTCGAGACAACCCTGATTTTGAACAAGCAAATCAACAACGATTGGGCAGTCTCGGCGCGGGCCACAACCACCTATGCCGTAAACGAAATTGTCGAAAGAGACGAATCGTACGGTGTGCGCGGTACTACCCGGTCTCAAGTCGGCAAACCGATCAATCAGCTTTGGGGATTTGTCGCTCAAGGACTGTTCACCGAAGACGATTTCGAGGATTTGAGTACCGGCGAACTAAAAAATGGTATTCCCGTACATAAATTTACCACAAGAGTAAATCCGGGAGACATCAAATATGCCGATATGGATGAAGACAACGTGATTACCGAGATGGATAAAACCGCTATCGGAGGCACTTCCGATCCGCAGTTTGTGTATGGTTTTGCGGCAAGCGTGAATTACAAACGACTTGATTTTGCTTTCCTGTTTCAGGGAAATGCGTTGACCGAAAGAATCATCGGACAGGGAATTGATTTTATTCCCGGAGCGCAATCGGGTGTTACCGGCAATATTTACACCAACGCTTGGGACGCATGGACGGTAGAGAATCCAAGACAGGACGCTTTTTATCCGCGTCTGTATATAGGACAGAATCCGAATAACCGTCAGGATTCTTCGTGGTGGCTGAAAGACATGAGTATGTTGAGGCTTAAAAATCTGGAAATCGGATACAGCCTGCCGCAATCATGGACAGACAGGATAGCGCTGAAACATGCACGGATATATCTGCGCGGCACCAATCTGTTATGTTTCTCCAAATTCAAATTATGGGATCCGGAACTGAGTACGCCCAATAATAATGGACTGAGATACCCTATTATGCGGTCGTTTTCCGTTGGTCTGGATGTTACTTTTAAATAATTAAAATAGGATTACAATGAAAGATAAAATGATTACACGTATAAAAATTACAGGCTTGTTACTGACACTGTTTACGATTTATTCCTGTAATTTTCTGGACAAAGCGCCGGACGATGAATTAACAATGGAAATGGTGTTTCGTGATAAAACACGCACCGAAGACTGGTTAGCCGGAATTTACAGCGGCATTCCTTCGCCCTTTCTCAAAGGGAGAGACAATTACGATATGTATGCCGATGATTTCTCAATGAATTCGGGTATTGAAGCCTGGGGAGGAGAGAGTATTACCAAAATACGGGGAGGCTGGAATTCGGAAAGCCCGTGGAATATGGGTTTTTGGGGCGATCTGCCGACAAAAATACGCGCAGCTCATATATTTATCAATAATGTGAGGCCAAATATTGCTCAGGGCGTTTCACCCGAAGAAGTTGAACTGATGAAAGCCGAATGTAAATTCCTTATCGCTTATTTTTATTATCTGCTGGTAAACAGCTATGGCGCTGTCCCGTTTCAGGACGGTTTAGCCGACCTCAACACTCCTGTGGAAGAGTTGATGCTGGGGCAAAGGCCGTACAACGAAATGATAGACTGGATAGATAACGAATTGCAGGAAACGGCGAAACTGTTGCCTGCCTATTACAACGAATCCCGCAAATACGGACGGGCTACGTCGGTAATGTGCCAGGCAGTGAGGGCAAGGATGCTGCTTTTTGCCGCAAGTCCCTTAGTAAACGGCAACCAAAGGTCAGAATATGTTAATTATGTGAACGATAAAGACGAAAAGATATTCGATTCCGAATACAAACCTGAGCGATGGGAACGGGCGGTAAAAGCATGCAAAGAACTTATCGACCTTGCTCATGCCAATGGATATGCTCTTTATTACGAATACAATAACGATAATTCTATTGACCCTTTCATGTCGTATGCTTACATGTCGCTCAGAGAATTTAATCAGGGAAACAAGGAAATCCTGTTCTCAAAACCTCATTGTGGCGATCATGACGCTTATGATAGAAACGCAACTCCATACGGTTCACGGGGAGGCGGCTGGATGGGCGTTACACAAACGCTGGTAGATGCGTTTTTCATGAAAAACGGATTACCTGCCATTCTCGGCTATCAGGCCGACGGGAAAACGCCCATTATCAACGACGCCTCCGGTTATTCCGAAAGTGGCTTCTCAACCGAAAATGAAGTACGGAAAACAAAATGGATAGAAGCAGAAGGCGCTTCATCCAACAATGTTGAAAATCCGGTTACCAATGCCGGCACATACAACATGTACTGTAACCGCGAACCGCGCTTTTATGCGTCTGTACGTTACAATGAACAATGGTACAGAGCGTCCGGCCGTACGCTGAATATGTATAAGGACGGAACGGATAATGTGGTTGCATGGGATTCGCCCGAAAACGGATACCTGCTTTTCAAAAGAGTACATCCCAATACGAATCTGGCAGGTTCGGGCGTACCGTATCGCCCCGGAATTTTATATCGTTTGGGCGAGGCTTACCTGAACTATGCCGAAGCATTGAACGAATGGGACTCTTCGCAGACTTCCGAAATTCTGTTTTACTTAAACAAAATCAGGGAAAGAGCAGGAATTCCGACCTACGGACCCGGAGCAGACCAGATTCCGGCCCCTGTGGGACAGGTCGAAATGCGCAAAGCCATCCATCGCGAACGCAGAGTGGAAATGAACTGCGAATTTGCCATCCGTTTCGATGACATCCGACGCTGGAATCAGGTCGAAGATTTGCTTTCGGTGGATTTCTACGGCATGAACCGCAATGGTACGGAGAAAAGCGACGACCCGAGCAATCCGAATGCATTCTATGTGCGTACTCAATATTTTAAACGCGGGTTTACATGGAAGAATTATTGGATTCCGATACATCAGAATCAAATTGATAAAAATCCGAACTTAAGACAATTACCCGGATGGAGTGGAGAATAATTAATAATTAAAAATTAAAAAATGATGAAAATTATATATCAAACAGGAATATTGGCGGCAACATGTTTATTGCTGTTTGCCTGCGACAAATCGGAAACGGAGGGAGTGACCGGAGAGCCTTTGACTATTACCGGACCTGCCGAAAAAGTGGTATTGCTGGAAACCAACGAAACGGCGACAGCGGTTACGTTCAACTGGAACAAAGGTATCGACAGAAAAACTACCGATACGGTTACTTATATTTTCAGAATGGATATTGCTAACCGTGATTTTGAGACCGCTACGCCGCGAGATACGGTTACGGATTTCACAAAAAGTTTCACAGTTGGCGAATTAAACGAGTTGATAGCATCACAGTGGAAACTACGTCCCGGCGAAGAAGTGGAACTGGAAGCGAGAGTGGTTGCCAATGTCAGAGGCGAAAAGTTTGTGTATCCCGAAATTGCGGTTACTAAATTCACCGTAATTACTTATGCTTATGCTTCAGTACCTTTGTATCTGGCAGGCTCCGCTAATCCGGGAAATCCCTTAGCGCTGACCGAAACAGTCAATGGGCGAATGTACAAATGGCAGGGAACGTTAAATACAGGAGGTTTCAAATTCCTTTACTCAGCCGACAGCGATCTTCCTTCGCTGAACAGAGGCGCAGATAACAATACATTGGTTGAACGAACTTCTACGGATCAGCCGGATGATTTGTTTCCGGCAGAGCAAACAGGCTTCTATGCCATAAATATCGAAAGGAAAAATTTGAAAATACAGTACAGATATATTCAATACTATTTCGAAAAATTGTATCCTGTGGGAGACGCTACTTCAATCGGTTGGAGCTTGGGAAATTTGGCGGCCTTATGGAACGACGATAATCCCGGCATATATATCGTTTATGAGGGACCTTTAAATGAAGGAGAATTTAAAATACATACCGATACGAGTTGGGGTGGGGGCTTCAGACCCATGGCGCAAAACGGAAGCATCAGCAGTACGGATGTACAGTACACTAACAATCAAGATGAAAAAGGCGATCTGAAATGGAAAGTGACCTCCGGAGAAGCCGGTAATTATCGAATAACGCTTGACGTAAGCGAAATGAAAATCTATTTCGAGAAATTATAATGATAGTTACAACTATCAGAAATTTAAAAGAGGCTGTCTCAAAAGGCTGAAATCGTCTTCATTGCAAAGACGAATCACAAAACAATCCATTGATTTATTGATTTTTTGGATTGTGTTTCGCCGTTCACAATGACAAAAAACCGACTTTTGATACAGCCCCAAGATTTTCGTTATGTTTTATTAATTTCTCATTCCTAAATTCTTATTTGCTACGCGGTAGCAAGCGAGAAACTAAATTCTTATTTGCTACGCGGTAGCAAACGAGAATCTGACCAATTTCTTATTTGCTACGCGGTAGCAAACGAGAATCCGACCAATTTCTTATTTGCTACGCGGTAGCAAACGAGAATCCGACTAATTTCTTATTTGCTACATTGCAGCAAACAAAAATTTTGGTTCATTCTTTTATTGAGGCGCTATGGGACAGTGGATTGTTCCATCCGTGTTTTGTTTCCCGCTTTCTTCCCATCCCTTTTCATAACCGCCGGTTGTTGACCTGCGGTTATGAAAGTTGAGGCTGTCTCAAAAGGGTATTAGCACGCAGATAACGCAGGGTTAATAGAGGAACGCAGATTTTTATTTTATGGATAATCAACTTCTTTCGTTTTGTACGCCTCGTTTTTATCTGT